>CANGUP010000035.1 GCA_947457105.1 Flavobacteriaceae bacterium | reverse complement strand
GTTAGAGTTTACGACATGATAGGAAAATTAGTAGAAGACAAAATGATAAATGCTTCTGATATTCAAAACTTTGAATTAGGAAACCAATATCCATCTGGAGTTTACAATGTAATTGTATCTCAAGAGTCTAACACTAAAACACTACGTGTTATTAAAAGATAGTTTTTAAACAAAAACTAAATAGTTTAAAGCCTCCTCAGGAAACTGAGGAGGCTTTTACTTTTTGATAATAATTATATAAAAAAAAACACCAATTGAATTAATATTTAAATTTTAGTCATAAAAAAAACCACTATCAAGAGTGGTTTTTTTATACTATCTAAAATATTAAGCTTTTTTGGTCACGTTTTTTAATTTATAAAACGCAAAAATTAAACCCAAAAGCAACAATACTATTAATTTACCATTGATTGGAGCAGGAGCAGGATCTCCACCTTCTAGTCCGCCACTAGTTCCCTCATCATCATCATCACCAGGTTGTGCAAACACAACAAAGTCTGAAAGCAGAACAAATGAAAACAAACAAAATTTATAAAATCTATTCATGAATATACATTAAATCAAGATGCAAATATAAAATCATTTTTTCAAATAATGTTACATTTTTGTTATTTATCGATTAAAAGTAGAAATAATTTTACGTAATCGACATAGTTTATGTAAATACTAATCAAATTCTGACGTAAAAAATAATTTTACGCTTGGATATTTGCTCTGAGTCATCTGAATTGTGAAATCTGAATCTGCTAAAAAAACTAATTGTCCGTATTTATCGTGTGCCAAAAACTTTTGTTTAACTCTTTTAAATTCTTTAAACTCTTCATTTTTAGCATCATCAGGTTTTACCCAACAAGCTTTGTGGACAGGAAAATTTTCATAAGTACATTTTGCACCATATTCATGTTCTAAACGATATTGAATAACTTCATATTGAAGAGCTCCAACCGTTCCAATAACTTTTCTATTATTCATTTCAAGAGTAAACAACTGAGCAACACCTTCGTCCATTAATTGGTCAACACCTTTTTCTAATTGTTTTGCTTTTAATGGATCAGCATTGTTGATGTATCTAAAATGTTCTGGTGAGAAACTTGGAATTCCTTTAAAACTCATCATTTCGCCTTCAGTAAGAGTGTCACCAATTTTAAAATTTCCTGTATCATGCAATCCAACAATATCTCCTGGATAAGAAATATCTACAATTTCTTTTTTCTCAGCAAAAAAGGCATTTGGACTTGAGAATTTTAAATTCTTATTCAAACGAACGTGCATATAAGGTTTGTTGCGTTCGAAAGTTCCAGAAACAATTTTTATAAATGCCAAACGATCTCTATGTTTAGGATCCATGTTAGCATGAATTTTAAACACGAAACCTGATAATTTTTCTTCTTCTGGGTTTACTAATCTTGTGTCCGATTCTTTTGGCTTTGGAGTAGGAGCAATTTCCACAAAGCAATCTAATAATTCTCTAACTCCAAAATTATTTAATGCAGAACCAAAAAACACAGGCTGTAGGTTTCCGTCCAAATACTCTTGTCTATCAAATTTTGGATAAACTTCATCGATTAGTTCCAATTCTTCACGAAGTTTTTGAGCAGGTTTTTCTTTGATTAATTTTTCTAATTCTGGACTATTAATATCAGAAATGGCAATCGTATCTTCAATATTTTTTCGGCTGTCTCCACTGAAAAGATTTATATTTTGTTCCCAGATATTATAAATTCCTTGAAAATCATATCCCATTCCAATTGGGAAACTTAAAGGCGTTACTTGAAGACCAAGCTTTTTTTCCACTTCATCCATTAAGTCAAAAGCATCTTTACCTTCTCGGTCTAATTTATTGATAAAAACAATTATGGGAATTTTTCGCATTCTACAAACAGCAACAAGTTTTTCTGTTTGCTCCTCAACACCTTTTGCGACATCGACAACAACAATAACACTGTCAACAGCAGTTAATGTTCTAAAAGTATCTTCTGCAAAATCCTTGTGACCAGGAGTATCAAGAATGTTGATTTTTTTATCTTTATAGTTGAATGCTAAAACCGAAGTTGCCACTGAGATTCCTCTTTGACGTTCAATTTCCATGAAGTCACTGGTGGCTCCTTTTTTGATTTTATTATTTTTTACTGCACCTGCTTCCTGAATAGCTCCACCAAAAAGTAATAATTTCTCAGTTAGTGTTGTTTTTCCAGCATCAGGATGAGATATAATTCCGAATGTTCTGCGACGTTGTATTTCTTTTAAAAAGCTCATAATTGTTATAATGGACTGCAAAAATACTATTTATTAAATAAATAACTAATCGAAGTTGTGATTTGAAAAAATCTTCCTTTTTATTCTGTTAATAAAATTTTGTTAATAGTAGATGCTATACTTGTATAATACAGTCGATTTGTTACTTTTGTTGATTGTAATGTACGTGCTGCTATTGCACGAAAAATAGAAATTAATAAAACCACTTATTTAATTAAAATACAGAATATGAAGTTAAAACAATTGTTTTTAGGATTAATAATGTGTCTTGCTTTTACATCAAATGCGCAAAATAAATCCAAAGAAGTTTTATTCACTATCAATGATAAGCCTTATTATACGGATGAATTTGTAAGGGTTTATAATAAAAATCTTGATTTAGTAAAGGATGAATCTCAAAAAGATTTGAATCAATATTTAGATCTTTTTATTGGTTATAAGCTTAAAGTTAATAAAGCAAATAAATTAGGACTTCAAGATGGACAACAGTATTTGTCAGAGTTAAAAACCTACAGAACTCAATTGTCTAAAAACTATACAACCGATTCAAAAGTTACCAAAGAATTGGTTGATGAAGGATATAAAAGACTTCAAAAAGAGGTTAACGCATCACATATTTTAATTCTAGTTGACGAAAATGCATCTCCTGAAGATACGTTAGATGCTTACAATAAAACAAAGTCCATTAGAGATCGATTAATGAATGGTGAAGATTTTGGAACCGTAGCTGCAGAAGTTTCTCAAGATCCATCAGCTAAAGAAAATAAAGGAAATCTTGGTTATTTTACAAGTTTCAGAATGGTTTACGCTTTTGAAAACGGCGCTTACAATACTCTTGTTGGAACCGTATCTAATCCAGTGAGGACTCGATTTGGATATCATTTGATAAAAATAAATGATGTTAGAGCAAACAGAGGTGAAGTAGCAGTTGCTCACATTATGATTTTGAAACAAAAAGATAATGAAGAAGTTACAACAGCAAAAACTACTATTGAGGATATTTATAAAAAACTACAACAAGGCGAAAAATTTGAAGAATTAGCTAAGCAATTTTCAGAAGATAAATCATCAGCTTCAAAAGGTGGTGTTTTAAATCGTTTTGGTTCAGGGCAATTGAGTTCTGAAGAATTTGAAAATAAAGCTTTTTCTTTAACAAAAGAGAATCCGGTTTCTGAGCCTTTTGAAACTCAATTTGGTTGGCATATTGTAAAATTAATCGAAAAATTTCCAATAAAATCCTACGAGGATTCTAGAATCGAATTAGAAAATAAAATCGGTAAAGACGATCGTTCTAGATTGATTACGAATTCTTTAACTGAAAAATTAAGAAAAAAATATCCAGTAAAAAGAGTTGCTAAATTGTATAGTTCTATTGTAAAATTAGTAACTAACGATTTTTATGAAGCAAAATGGAGTTTGCCAACAGATACAAAAAAATATGCTGCAACGCTTTTCAATGTTGGAACTAGAAATCTAACAGGAACGACATTTTTAGATTACATATATTCTCAACAAAAATCTGGAATAGCTATTAAACCAATAGAAAAACTGGTTGAGAAATTATTTGAAAATTTTGCTGACGAACAACGTAACCAATACAATAATGACAATTTAGAAAATGAGTTTCCTGAATTTGCTTCTGTAATGGAAGAATATCGTGATGGATTATTGTTATTTGATTTAATGGATAAAGAAATTTGGCAACGTTCTAAAACAGATTCTGTTGGATTGAGCGCATTCTACGATACTCAAAAAAATAAATACCTATGGAAAACTCGTGTGACTAGTGAAATTTATTCTTCAAGAGATAAAGAAACTATGAAAAAGGTTTTAGATATGCTTAAAAAAGGTAAAACGCCTAAAGATGTAAAAGATAAATTTAATACTGAGCAAGTTTTAAATGTGATGCTTTACGAAGGAACTTATGAAGAAGGTGATAGTGCTTTACCGCAAGGAACTAAAATGGAGTTGGGACTTTCTGAAATAACTAATAAAGGTGAGTACTATTTTATCACTAAAATAAATAAAGTGCTTCCGGCTGGTCCAAAATCTTTAGAAGAATGTAAAGGCAAATTAGTAAACGACTATCAACAATATTTAGAACAAAATTGGGTTGATGAACTTAAAAAAGAGTTTACAGTTAAGGTAAATCAAGACGTGTTTGAAACAGTAAAAAAACAAATTAAAAAATAATAAACGAAGTAATGATGAATGTATTGAATAACAAAATTGTACAAGGTGTTTTCCTTTTTTTAATTGGTTTTTCTTCAAACGCACAAGAGATAATTAAAGATAAAGAACCTGAAAAGAAAACATCAACACCACAACAAAAGCGTCAACGTGTTGATGGAATTGTAGCAACAGTTGGTGATTATACTGTTTTAGATTCTGATATCGACAAAGCTTTTCTTGAAATTGAAGGTTCTGGTGGTTCTGTAAAAGATATCACAAGATGTCAAATGTTGGGTAAACTTCTTGAGGATAAATTGTATGCGCATCAAGCCATTCAAGATTCTATTGTTGTGAAAGATGAAGAAATAAAAGAAAAAATGAGCCAACAAATAGACTATATGGTAGAACAACTTAAGTCTATGGAAAATGTGATAAAATATTTCAAAAAGAATAACGAAGACGAGTTCAAAACGGAGCTTTTTGAAATCTTAAAACAGCAAAAATTAGCTTCTGAAATGCAGAAGAAAATTATTGATCCAATTCAAATTACACCAGAAGAAACTAGAAATTTTTTCAAGAAAATTCCAGAGTCGGAACGTCCTATGTTGGGTGCTGAACTCGAAATTGCACAAATAATTATTGCACCAAAAGTTTCGCAAGCCGAGAAACAAGTCGTTATTGATAGATTGAAAGAAATCAAGAAACAAGTACAAGAAGGCTCAAGTTTTACAACCAAAGCCGTTTTGTACACCGAAGATCCAGGTTCGAGATCTAGTGGTGGTTTTTATAAAATCAACAAGAAAACACCTTTCGTAAAAGAGTTTAAAGACGTCGCGTTCTCATTACAAGAAGGAGAAATATCAGAACCTTTTGAAACGGAGTTTGGTTTTCATATCATTTATTTGGAAAAAGTAAAAGGTCAAGATTTAGAATTACGACATATTTTGATGGTACCAAAAGTATCTTTTGATGCACTTAAAGAAGCCAAAGATAAAATCGAATTGCTAAGAACTAGAATATTGGCCAAAGAAATTACTTTTGCAGAAGCAGCAAGAACGATGTCCGATGAGAAAGAAACGCGTGCAAACGGAGGAACATTAATCAATCCAAAAACTCAAGATACTCATTTTGAATTGACCAATATGGATCCAGTTATTTATGGTCAAGTTTCTAATTTGAAAAGTGGCGAAATTTCTACAGTTATTTTAGATGAAGATGCAAAAGCTGGAAAGCGTTATAAAATTGTAATGGTTACCAATAAAATTGAAGAACATACTGCCGATTTTAGTAAAGATTTCATTAAAATTAAAGAGTTAGCTCTTAAAGAAAAACAAATCAATGCCATTGCAAAATGGACAGATGAAAAGTTAAAAGAAACCTACATCAAAATTAATGGTGAATATAAAGATTGTACTTTTACAAATAATTGGTTGAAAAAATAGTAAATAGTATGTAGTTGTTAGCTTTAAGGTATTTTTTAAACTTCCAACTTCTAACTTCTAACTTTTAATAAATATGTCAGACGTAACTGCGATACAGAATTTAGTTCAGAAAAGGCTCGAACTTAAAAAAGAGATTTCTAAGATAATTGTTGGTCAAGACGATGTTGTTGACCAAATATTATTGAGTATTTTTTCAGGTGGACACGCTTTACTTGTTGGAGTTCCTGGTTTGGCAAAAACCTTAATGGTTAATACTATTTCTCAAGCGTTAGGATTGAATTTTAAAAGAATTCAGTTTACACCAGATTTGATGCCTTCGGATATTTTAGGAAGTGAAATTTTAGATGAAAACCGTCAATTTAAATTTATAAAAGGACCAGTTTTTTCTAATATTATTTTGGCTGATGAGATTAATAGAACGCCACCAAAAACACAAGCAGCTTTATTGGAAGCGATGCAAGAACGTTCAGTGACTATCGCTGGGCACAATTATAAATTAGATTTACCTTATTTTGTTTTAGCAACTCAAAACCCAATTGAGCAAGAAGGAACTTATCCTTTGCCAGAAGCACAATTAGACCGTTTTATGTTTGCGATCAAGTTAGATTATCCTTCATTTGCAGAAGAAGTTGAAGTAGTAAAAAGCACCACTTCTGATGCAAAACCAACCATAAATCCATTGTTTGAAGCTCAAGAAATTATCGATTTCCAACATTTAATTCGTAGAATTCCTGTTGCTGATAATGTTATTGAATATGCAGTGACTTTAGTTGGAAAGACAAGGCCAAACTCGCCATTAGCAACTGATTATGTAAATAATTATTTAGATTGGGGTGCAGGACCAAGAGCTTCACAAAATTTGATTTTGGCAGCCAAAGCCAACGCCGCTTTCAATGGAAAATTCTCTCCAGATATTGAAGATGTAAAAGCCGTTGCGACAGGAATATTAAGACACAGAATCATCAAGAATTACAAAGCCGATGCCGAAGGAATTACTGAGGAAATGATTATTGATAAGTTGATGTAAATTTTTATATAATAAATTTCTATAATTCATTAACAAAAATGTTTTATCAAGAAACAAAATTTAGATAGACTTCCTATGGAAAGCTCCGCATTCTATGATAAATTCAAGTTGAGCCTGAGAGTAGAAGAAATTGGATGTTAGAAAGATTCAAATTAGCTACAGAAACTCATTCAAGGAACAAGAATTATCAATTTTGGCAACTTGGAAGCCATGCAGAAGAAATATATTCAGAAAAGTTCATGTGGTCAAAAATCGACTATATCCATTTTAATCCTGTTCGTGCTGGATTAGTTTCAAATCCACAAGATTATATTTATTCAAGTGCATCTAATTATGTTGATAGTAGAGGAATTATTGATGTTGAAGTTGTTCAAATACCAGTTGTAAATGTTTTAAATTCAAATTCATTTGTCAAATATAATAGCTATGAAAAATGATTTTATTTTGGCGCAAAGTCAGGAGACATTTGCGCAGCGTGATTACTGAGGAAATGATTATTGATAAGTTGATGTAAATTTTTTAAAAAAAATATTTATACTCCTAATGAAATTAATTTGTTAGGAGTTTTTTTATACTAAAACATTTTATTTTTCGTTTTTCAAACAAAAATATATACATGAAAAAATACTTATTATTATTTCCAGAATTTTTTATCATTGTATTGTCAATTTATTGGTTTTTAGAAAATTACAGGGGCTCTGGGTATGTGAATTACATTGCATTGGTAGTTTTTGTTATCGTTACTCTACAAGTTTTTCTAAAAAATAAAATAATTGGAATTATGCTTGGCTCCATACTTTTCCTTTTCGGATTATATATGGTTTTGGCCGTTCTATCGGAGTTTAGAAAATTCTCGACATTCAATTCATCAGCTATTCAACTTATTTCTGTCGGCTTTTTAATCTGTTTTGTACTAATTTCCTCTTCGATTGGGATGTTATATAAATCTTTTCCAAAAAATTTTTAAAACTTATTCGTTAATGAATTTTTATCAGTTTGGACTTAGCTCATACTATAATTTTGAAATTGGCTTTATTCAAATTTGTTTTTACAATTCCTACAAGAATATAAAAGATTTCTAAATTAACAATTATCAATTTTTCTTTATAAAATTGTGATTTTGATAAAAAATGAATATCCAAATTCTCGTTTTCGCAAATTATTTCTTTCAATAAAGATATTTGACTAAAAATTTTTTAATGGTATAACGTTTTCGTAAATTTGCATTGTAAATAAATAAACCTATTACATTATGGCTTTTGATATCGAAATGATTAAAAAAGTGTATGGAACAATGGCGGAACGTGTTGACAAAGCACGTGAGTTAGTTGGTCGTCCGTTAACACTTTCTGAAAAGATTTTATATTCACATTTATGGGAAGGAACGCCTTCTCAAGCTTTTTCAAGAGGAAAAGATTATGTTGATTTTGCTCCAGATAGAGTAGCTTGCCAAGATGCAACGGCTCAAATGGCATTATTACAATTCATGCATGCAGGAAAAAAATCAGTTGCTGTGCCAACAACGGTTCATTGTGACCACTTAATTTTGGCTAAAAACGGTGCAAAGCAAGATTTAGAATTAGCCAATACTCAATCTAAAGAAGTTTTTGATTTTCTTTCTTCAGTTTCAAACAAATACGGAATTGGTTTCTGGAAACCAGGTTCTGGAATTATTCATCAAATTGTTTTAGAAAATTATGCATTTCCTGGTGGAATGATGATTGGAACCGATTCACACACTGTAAATGCTGGTGGATTAGGTATGTTAGCTATCGGTGTTGGTGGTGCTGATGCGGTTGATGTAATGTCAGGAATGTCTTGGGAATTGAAATTCCCTAAACTTATCGGAGTTAAATTGACAGGAAAATTAAATGGTTGGACGGCTCCAAAAGACGTAATTCTAAAAGTAGCTGATATTCTTACTGTAAAAGGTGGAACTGGAGCTATCGTTGAATACTTTGGTGAAGGCGCTATCAATATGTCTTGTACAGGAAAAGGAACAATCTGTAACATGGGAGCAGAAATTGGAGCAACGACTTCAACTTTTGGATACGATGATTCAATGAGAAGATATTTAGCAGCAACTGGTCGTCAAGATGTAGTGGATGCTGCCGATAAAGTAGCTGATTATTTAACAGGTGATGCTGAAGTTTATGCTAATCCAAGTCAGTATTTTGATGAATTAATCGAAATTAACTTATCTGAACTAGAACCACATATTAATGGACCTTTCACTCCAGATAGAGGAACGCCTGTTTCTAAAATGAAAGAGGAAGCAACTAAAAATGGTTGGCCTTTAAAAGTAGAATGGGGTTTAATAGGTTCTTGTACCAACTCCTCTTATGAGGATATGGCACGTGCTGCTTCTATCGTTGAACAAGCTGTTGCTCACGGAATTTCTCCAAAAGCAGAATTCGGAATCAATCCTGGTTCAGAGCAAATTCGTTATACTATTGAAAGAGATGGAATCATCGCTACTTTCGAAAAAATGGGAACTAAAGTATTTACTAATGCTTGCGGACCATGTATCGGACAATGGGACAGAGAAGGTGCAGACAAAGGTGAAAAAAATACCATTGTTCACTCGTTCAACAGAAATTTCTCAAAACGTGCTGACGGAAATCCAAATACACATGCTTTTGTAACTTCTCCAGAAATGGTGGCTGCTTTAGCGATTTCAGGTGATTTGTCTTTCAACCCAATAACTGATACTTTATTGAATGATAAAGGTGAAGCGGTAAAATTAAATCCTCCAACAGGTGATGAACTTCCAAAAAGAGGTTTTGATGTAGAAGATGCAGGTTTTCAAGCGCCAGCTGCAGATGGAAGTAATGTACAAGTAGCAGTTTCTCCAACATCTGATCGTTTACAACTTTTAGCACCATTTGATGCTTGGGATGGAAAAAACATTTCAGGTGCTAAATTACTTATCAAAGCTTTCGGAAAATGTACAACTGACCATATTTCTATGGCTGGACCATGGTTACGTTTCAGAGGACATTTAGATAATATTTCAAACAATATGTTGATTGGAGCTGTGAATGCTTTCAATCAAGAAGCAAATAAAGTTAAAAATCAATTAACAGGTGAATATGCTGCTGTTCCTGCTGTGGCAAGAGCTTACAAAGCTGTTGGTGTTCCTTCAATTGTTGTTGGTGATCAAAATTACGGTGAAGGTTCGTCAAGAGAGCACGCTGCCATGGAGCCACGTTTCCTTGGAGTTAAAGCGGTTTTGGTAAAATCTTTTGCTCGTATTCACGAAACTAACTTGAAAAAACAAGGGATGTTAGCTTTAACTTTTGCTAATGAAGCAGATTATGATAAAATTCAAGAGAATGATACTATCAATTTCTTAGATTTAACAGAATTTACACCCGGAAAACCATTAACATTAGAATTCGTTCACGCTGATGGTGCAAAAGATATAATTCTAGCAAATCACACTTATAACGAAAGCCAAATTGGTTGGTTTGTAGCTGGATCGGCTTTAAACTTAATTGCTGCCAACGCATAATTGGTTAGTAATTTATTTTTGCAAAAAGAACTCTCAAGGAAACTTGGGAGTTCTTTATTTTGAATTAATAATCTACTAATAGTAAGTATAACGTCTTACTTTAGAAATATATTTTGCAAGTCTTATAACTTGGTGGCTGTAACCATATTCGTTATCGTACCAAACATATAAAACAATGTTTTTTCCGTCGCCTGATACAATGGTAGCGTTACTATCATAAATAGATGGCGCCGATGTTCCAACAATATCAGAAGAAACTAATTCGTTGTTTAAAGAATATTTAATTTGCTCTACAAGTTCACCTTCTAAAGCATATTTTTTCATAATATTGTTTACCTCTTCAACAGAAGTTTCTTTTCCTATTTCAAGATTCAAAACAACAAGAGAACCATTCGGAACTGGAACACGAATAGCATTGGAAGTTAATTTTCCTGCTAAATTTGGTAATGCTTTTGCAACAGCACTTCCAGCTCCGGTTTCTGTAATTACCATGTTTAATGCAGCTGCTCTTCCACGACGGTATTTTTTGTGCATATTGTCTACCAAGTTTTGGTCGTTAGTATAAGCATGAATTGTTTCTAAGTGACCTTTTACAACTCCAAGCGTATCTTCAACTGCTTTCAAAATTGGAGTAATAGCGTTGGTTGTACAAGAAGCAGCAGAAAATATATTTACTGTATCTGGATTATAATCGTTGTGATTTACTCCATAAACAATATTCGGAACACCTTTTCCTGGAGCAGTCAATAAAACTTTATCGACTCCTTTAGAAGTTAAATGACGTTTCAAAGCTTCTTCTGTTGTGAAAGCTCCAGTGTTATCAATAACTAAAGCATCTTCAATTCCGTATTTTGTATAATCAATTTCTTCTGGAGAATTGGCTGTAATAATGTGAACTGTTGTTCCGTTGATGATTAAGGCATCATTTTCAGTATCAGCATTTACAGAACCTTCAAAATCGCCATGAACTGAATCATATCTTAATAAAGAGGCTCTTTTTTCTAAAGATTGTGCATCATTTCTATCACGAGTTACAATAGCTCTCAAACGTAATTGTTGTCCTTTTCCAATTTTACTCATCATTTCACGAGCCAATAATCTTCCAATTCTACCAAATCCATAAAGAACCACATCTTTAGGTTTAATTTCTTGTGAATTTTTTGCGTCTTTTAATTTGTCAATCACAAACGCACGTGCATCGTGGTATTTATTGTCTTCTAAATGATATTCATAAGTTAGTTTTCCAATATCAATTCTTGATGGTGGTAAATCTAAATTTTCAATAGCACGAGCAATTTCAACAGAATCAAAAACATTAATTGGTTTTTGAACGAATTCACCAGCATATTCATGAAGATTCATAATATCGCTAACGTTTCTATCAATTAATTGATTTCTAAAGAATATCAATTCGATAGATTTGTCATACCATAAATCACTGATAATTTTAATAAATTCTACACCAGCCTTTCGTCTGTCAGCTTGAAAAGAAAGCTCTTTTTCGTATAATGCGTTTTTGTTCATTTTGAGAAAAATTGATTAGTTGTGTTTAATCTGAACTATTATGCTGAATTTATTTCAGTATTCAGATTCTTTATTATTTTCGTGCAAAAGTAATCAACTATAACGTTTTCGTAAAATTATTTCTAACTTTTTTTAAATAAAAAACCATTCTGAAAGAAACAGAATGGTTTTTCACCTTTTATTATATTATTTTTAGATGATGATGCGCATTACTTGACCATTTTTTGTCATTAATTTGACACTAGTGCCTTGACTTTCATTAGCGTTGTTGGTTGCTCTCGATACCGTTTCTACATCAGATGCTTTTACACCATTGATGTCTAAAATGATGCTTCCTTCCAACTCATCTTTGTAAGGTAAAAGTCTTTCGTTGCTTACTTCTTTGATTTTTACACCATAGTCAATTCGGAAATTTTTCTTATCAGCATCAGATAAATTTTCTAACTCTAAACCTTTAAAATCAGTTTGAATGATATCGTTTTTTACCAAAACAACCGGCACAACTTTGGTTTGTCCGTCTCTTTCATAAGTCACATTTACCTTATCATTCGGACGTTTTGTATTAATAAATCCAGATAGTTCAGCATAAGATGAAATTTTCTGATTGTCTAATTTTTTAATGATATCACCTTTTTTCAAACCGGCTTTTTCTGCACCAGAATTTTTATTTACCTTATTGATGTAAAATCCTTCGGTATCTTTAATCCCCAATTCTTTTGAATAATTTCCAGTCAATTCACTTCCTTCAACACCAAGAATTCCTCTTTGAACATTCCCAAATTCCATGATGTCTTCAATAATTTTGCGAGTAATATTTGATGGAACCGCAAATGAATATCCTGCATAACTTCCTGTTGGAGAAGAAATCATAGTATTAATTCCAATCAATTCGCCTCGAGTATTAACCAAAGCGCCACCGGAATTTCCTGGATTTACAGCGGCATCTGTTTGAATAAATGATTGAATTCCTTTAGTATCCAAATTTCTAGCTTTCGCTGAAACAATTCCAGCTGTAACTGTCGAATTCAAATTGTATGGATTTCCAACTGCTAAAACCCATTCACCAACTTTTACTTTATCTGAATCGGCAAAGGTTGAATAAGGTAATTTTCCATCAGCATCGATTTTTAACAAAGCAATATCCATTTTAGAATCGGTTCCAATCAATTTTGCTTTGTAAACTTTGTTATTATTCAAAGTAACTTCAAGTTCAGAAGCATCTTTAATTACGTGATTATTAGTTACAATGTATCCATCTTCCGAAATTATTACTCCAGAACCAGTTCCAATTTGTTCTTGTTGTTGACCACCTCGCGAACCATAGAAAAATTCCATTATCGGGTTGTAAACTGTCCTAACAGAAACATTTTTTACGTGAACAACCGTATGAACTGCATTTTCTGCAGCCGAAGTAAAATCAATATTTTCTGCACCCATTCCAACGGTTCTTCCGAAAGAACTTGGCGCTTGTGTAACAATTGAATTTCCATTGACATCTTTTTCAATAAATAATTTATAAGCACCTAGTGTTGTAGCACCGCTTAACAAAGACACTAAAAATAAACTTGATAATCTTTTCATTTTTTAAATTGTTTTAAATCATTTAACATCAAAATTAGTAATTTATTATTTTTATAAAATCAGTTTAACGCTCGTTTAACAATCTTTAACGTATCATTAATATTTGTAACTTTGTGGAATACAAAAATAAAAATGCAACTCAAATTTTACAAATATCAAGGAACAGGAAATGATTTTGTGATGATTGATAATCGTCAAAATTTCTTTCCCAAAAACGATACCAAACTGATTGAACGCCTTTGCGACCGACGTTTTGGTATTGGTGCTGACGGATTAATCCTATTAGAAAATGACAATTCGACACATTTTAGGATGGTTTACTACAATTCTGACGGAAATGAAAGTTCGATGTGTGGTAATGGCGGACGATGTTTGGTCGCTTTCGCCAAAAGTTTGAATGTTATAAATGATGAAGCAACGTTCATCGCAACAGATGGTTTACATCATGCAACAATTGATAAAGCCGGAATTGTTTCACTTCAAATGAAAGATGTTGATGAGGTGAAAATCAATTCAGAATATGTTTTTTTAAATACAGGTTCGCCGCATCATGTGACTTTGGTAAATGATTTAGAAAACTATAATGTAAAAGAAAATGGTGCAGAAATCAGATATTCTGATTTATATGGAAAAGTTGGAAGCAATGTAAATTTTGTTAATCAAATTTCTGATAATCATTTCCGACTAAGAACTTATGAACGTGGCGTTGAAGATGAAACATTATCATGTGGAACAGGAGCAACTGCAACTGCTATTGCAATGAATGTCATCGGGAAAACCAATTCAAATTCAATTGATATAAATGTAGAAGGCGGAAAGTTAAAAGTTACCTTTGAAAAAACAGACAAAGGTTTTGAAAAAGTATTCTTAATCGGACCAGCAACTTTTGTTTTTGAAGGAGAAATAGAATTATAATTACGAATTAGAAATTACGAATTATGAAATCTGAAAATGTCGTTCAAACAAAGAGTTACAATTTTGCTTTAAGAGTAATAAAATTATACAAATACTTAAGCCAAGAGAAAAAAGAATTTATCTTGTCGAAACAATTATTACGAAGTGGAACTTCTATCGGAGCCAATATTGAGGAATCAATTGGTGGACAATCTAAAGCAGATTTTTTTGCTAAACTTACAATAGCATATAAAGAAACAAGAGAATCGAAATATTGGATTAGACTTTTACGTGATTCTGACTATCTTACAATTGATCAAGCAGAAGATTTATTAAAAGATGTTGAAGAACTTTTGAAAATTATTGGTACTATTCAAAAAACACTCCGTAATTCGTAATTTAAAATTCGTAATTCAATAATGACTTTAAAAGGAACAAACATATACATACGTGCTCTCGAACCAGAGGATTTGGAATTTGTCTATCAAATAGAAAACGACGAATCGATTTGGAATGTGAGCAATACGCAAACGCCTTATAGTAAGTTTTTAATTCGTCAATATCTTGAAAATGCACATCAAGATATTTATGAAGCCAAACAATTGCGACTTGCAATATGTAAAAAAGAAACTTTCGAAGCTATCGGATTAATAGATTTATTCGATTTTGATCCTGTAAATAATCGTGCAGGAATTGGAATTTTAATCCAAAACGAGAAGCATCGTGGCAATGGGGTAGGTAAAGAAGCACTAGGTTTAATAATCGATTATAGTTTTAAACAATTGCAATTACACCAACTTTATGCAAATATCGGAACAGATAATGAATCAAGTTTAAACCTTTTTACTACTTTTGGATTTCAGAAAATAGGAGTGAAGAAAGATTGGATTTATCAAGGTAATTCCTTTCATGACGAAGCTCTTTTTCAGTTAATCAATCATCAACATTAAAAAAATATTGTTTTGAACAAAAAATTAAAAACCATTTTAGGAATTGGAACGGCTCTATTTCTAGTTGTCGCTACTATTGTTTATGTGAAGTTTTTCTCTTCTAATACTAAATTCTCTAAAGAAGAACTTTATGTTGAAATTCCAACAGGCTCCAATTATGAAGATGTTAAACGAATCGTTTCACCCTATGTTGAGAGTATGAGTGGTTTTGATCTTATGGCTAGTTTGAGAAAATACGATGACAATGTTAAGCCTGGAAGATTTTTGTTTAAAAAAGGAATGGGCAATTTTGGTTTGATAGCTTCTTTAAGAAGAAATTTACCAGTAAAAATTGCTTTTAATAATCAAGAACGATTAGAAAATGTTGCTCAAAGAGTTGGTTCTGAAATTGAGGCGGATTCTTTGGGATTAATTACAACTTTTAGAGATAGTATCTTTTTAAAGAAAAATAGTTTTACAAAAGAGAATGTTTTGTGTATGTTTCTGCCTAATTCTTATGAGTTTTATTGGAATACATCTGCTGAAAAATTCAGGGATAAAATGCTTGATGAGTATAAGAAATTTTGGAATAAAGATCGTTTAGCTAAAGCAGAACAATTAAATATGACACCAGAAGAAGTTATTACATTGGCTTCTATTGTTCACAAAGAAACAGTTAAAAAGGATGAACGTCCAAGAGTTGCAGGTGCTTATTTAAATAGAATCACACAAGGAATGCCTTTGCAAGCTGATCCAACGGTAATTTATTCACTTAAACTAAGAGATAATGATTTTAATCAAGTTATAAAAAGAGTTCTTTATGGTGATTTGACCATTGCATCATCTTATAATACTTATGTTACTATTGGTTTACCACCTGGTCCAATTGCGCAACCAGATATTAATGCGATTGATGCTGTCTTAAATGCTGAAAAACACGATTACATCTACTTTTGTGCAAGCGTAGAGCGTTTTGGATATCATGAATTTGCTTCAACTTATCCTCAGCATCAAGTTAATGCAAAAAAATATGCTGATTGGTTGAATACGACAGGAACCAACCGATAAGTGTTAAAAAATGTTTCTGAATTAATTTTGTTTTAAAATTAAATGTAACTTTGATAAAAATGTAGTGTTATGACAATAATAATTAAGAGTAAAACATCTAAAATAGAAGTTGAAAAAATTTTATTGAAATTTACCAAGTCTAAACTGAGAAAATCTTTACGAAATGTTTTTGGTAAAAACGCTATTGAAGGAGATGCCATTTCTATTCAAAAAAAGATGAGAAATGAATGGGATTGATTTTTTGGCTGATACAAATTTTTTAATATTTACTTCACAAGGAAATTCTATTGTTGAGCCTTTTTTGGATTATAATATAGGGATTTCTTTTATTTCTGAAATGGAATTATTGGGTGTTTTTAGTATTTCTAAAATTCATAAATTAAATATGCAAAATATTATTGATGAATGTTTTGTCGTTGATATGAGTTCCGAAATCAAGAAAAAAGCTATACAAATCAAGCAGAAATATAGAATTAAATTGCCAGATGCAATAATTGCAGCAACAGCAATACTATATAACATTCCATTTATTACAGCTGATGCCGATTTTAAAATCATTAAAGAATTAGATTTGATTTTTATCGAAAATAATTAAGGTAGTAATTATGAAATCGCCATTAAAACAAGTTTGCGCATGCAATTGAAAAATCATCGAACTCCGACGAAAAATAAAAGCAATTGTGAGATAAACACCAATAAAAAAAACGATAACATATATGACCGATTAAAAATCAAATTTTACATATATGAATTTTAAATTACTTTTTTTTTACATTTTATTTTTAAATATTGCTTTTGTTTTCTCTCAAAACAACCATAATTCATTCTTTAAACCTTCCGATACTTTAAATAAAAAACGTCTCAACGGAGTTATTATCTCTGAAACTGTTATAGCCTCTAGTGCTTTGGTAGGTCTTAATCAACTTTGGTATTCAGATTACCCAAAATCTGACTTTCATTTTATTAATGATAATGATGAATGGCTTCAAATGGATAAAGCCGGACATGTTTTTTCGGCTTATCATCTAGGAAGCTATGGTGCAAATGCTTTGAAATGGAGTGGATGTGATCGAAAAAGTCAACTTTTATATGGAGCAACTGTTGGTTTTGCTTTTTTAACAGCAGTTGAGGTTTTTGATGGCTTTTCGCAAGAATGGGGTGCATCTTCAGGAGATTTAATTGCTAATGCTGGTGGAACCGCTCTATATGTTTCGCAAGAATTATTATGGAAGGAGCAACGTATTGTCCCGAAATTTTCATTTCATACTACAAAATATGCTTCCTTACGTCCGAATGTGTTGGGTAGTTCGCTTTCTGAAGAGATTTTTAAAGATTATAACGGACAAACCTATTGGCTATCAGTGAATTTGTATTCATTTTTTAAATCGTCTAGATTCCCCAAATGGTTAAATTTAGCTGCAGGTTATGGTGCTGATGGGATGATAGCTGGAAGAAGTGAAACAGTAGCTGATTTAAACCTTCCTTTTTCGAAAAGAGAGCGACAATTTTACCTAAGTTTGGATGCAGATTTGACAAAAATTGAAACAAAATCTACTTTTTTAAAGACTTTTTTTTCGATTTTTAACGCTATCAAAATTCCAGCTCCAACGATTGAAATCAGTGGCTCACAAGGAGTTAAATGGCGTGGTTTTTACTTTTAGAAAACTTTAACTGCTTGATTTTCAATTTTATTTTAAAATAAGTTGTATATTTGCACCGTCAATATCAAGAAGGTGACAGCACTTGGAAATTACAATTTATGATAAATAGATGGTCGTTTTACATAGGAATCATTGTGTTAATTGGATTTATAAGCTCTGCTTTTAAACCTATAGAATCTTTCAATCATAACTGGTTTTATGTAGACGAAAATGAAGAATTGTTATATCAATTTCCTTCAGAAAAACCTTCAGATTATATCAATACTTCTATACCTTTTACAGGAAAATATTTTATTGGATTCAAAGAAGCTATCGCTTTCAAAGAATCTCAAGGGAAATATAGTAAAGTTAATTCTTTAGGATATTTAGGTAAATACCAATTTGGTAAATCAACATTAGCTTCAATCGGAATTAAAGATAGCATGCTGTTTTTGAGAAGTCACAAAATGCAAGAAAAAGCTTTTATCGCATTGTTAAAAAAGAACAAATGGGAATTAAGAGAAGTGATAAAAGAATACAGAGGTAAAATGATTGATGGTGTAAGAATTACTGAATCTGGAATTTTAGCTGCAGCTCATTTAGGAGGTGCAGGTTCTGTGAGAAAGTTTCTAGTATCTAACGGAAGAAAAAAATGTAAAGACAATTACGGAACTTCAGTAAAGTCATACATGAAAGATTTTGGAGGTTATGAAACTCATAATATCAAAGCAGAGAGCAGTCCTAAGGTGATAAAATAGTTTAAAAGTTAAATTATAATTAAAAGCCATCAAATTTAAATTTTGATGGCTTTTTGTTTAATAAGATTTGTGTATTATAAATATTGTAGGTCGATTGTGTAAATCAATGTTTGCTTTCTTCCATTCAGAAACTTTCATTGTTTTGATGTATTCTGTTGGAAGTGTTATATCTGCAGCGATACACAAATGAGTGTTGGGTTGTAATGTTTGGAGAAAATCTTCTAATAATTTATTGTTTCTATAAGGTGTTTCAATAAAAATTTGCGATTGGTTTTTATCAAATGAAAGTTTTTCAAAATTTTTCAAAGCCGATTTTTTATCAGATTTGTCAATGGGTAAATAACCATTAAAAGCAAAACTTTGTCCATTCATACCACTTGCCATCATAGCTAATAAAATGGAGGATGGACCAACTAAAGGCACGACCTGAATTCCTTTTTCATGAGCTAGTTTAACAATTGCAGCACCAGGATCAGCTACACCAGGACAACCAGCTTCGCTCATTAATCCAACATTGATTCCTTGCAAACACGGTTGAATCATTTCATTGTGTTCAGAAACTTCGGTGTGTTTGTTTAAAGAACTAATTATTAATGAGGATTGTACTTTTTCTGGGTAAATACTTTTTATAAATCTACGTGCAGTTTTTTCATTCTCAACAATATAGCAATCTATTAATTCGATGGCTCTTTTAACTGTTTGAGGCAAAACATCATCTGGATTACTTTGCTTCGCCAGTTCGCTAGAGCTCGGGTCACCAAGTGTTGTTGGAATTAAATATAAAATACCCTTTAAGTTTACTGGTTTCATTAGGAATGTTTTGCTATTAATTTCTTTGCTAATAAATCAGTAGCTTCATCAAGCATTTCGTAAACCATATCAAATCCGTTTTGTAAACCATAGTATGGGTCTGGTACATCTACGTTATCACCAGGAAATAGTTCGTCTAAAATAAGTTGGACTTTATTTTTATCTTCTTCGGTTTTAGCCATAAAAACAACATCATTATAATTTGAACCATCCATAACATAGATATAATCAAATTCGTCAAAGTGTTTAGGAGTAAAATGTTTACCTCTTTGTTTGGATATGTCCAGTCCGTTTTTTTTAGCTGTAGCTATAGAACGCTCATCAGGTTGTTTACCAACATGCCAATGTCCAGTTCCGGCAGAATCTACCAAGAATTTATCTTTCGGAAGTTTAGCTGCTAAAAGCCCTTCTGCCAATGGTGAACGACAGATATTACCTAAGCAAACCATTAAAATTTTAACGGACATAGTATTAAGTTTCAGTTTTTACTTTCAAATGCAAAAGTAAGAAAAGCTGATTGCTATAATGATAATTTTTTGTGAATATCTTCAACAAATTTTTTGAATTGCTTATCGGTAGAAACCAAGTTATCAACTGTTTTGCAAGCGTGTAAAACAGTAGCGTGATCTCTGTCTCCAATTTGAGAACCAATATTTGCTAAAGAAGCTTTAGTAAATTTCTTTGCAAAAAACATAGCTAGCTGTCTTGCTTGAACCACATGACGTTTTCTGGTTTTAGATTGTAAAGTGTCTAAATCCAATTGGAAATAATCAGAAACTACTTTTTGTATATAGTCGATTGATATTTCACGTTTTACATTTTTAACAAATTTCTCTACAATGCTTTTCGCTAATTCGAGAGTAACTTCTTTTTTATTGAAAGATGATTGTGCTATTAAAGAAATAATTGCGCCTTCAAGTTCACGTACATTAGATTTTATATTTTGTGCAACATATTCTACAATTTCGTTTGGCATTTCAACACCATCACGATAAAGTATGTTGTTCAAAATAGAAACTCTTGTTTCGTAGTCAGGTTGGTGTAATTCGGCAGATAATCCCCATTTGAAACGAGACAACAAACGTTGTTCGATATCTTGCATGTCAACAGGAGCTTTGTCTGAAGTAAGAATTACTTGTTTTCCATTTTGATGTAAATAATTAAAAATATGGAAAAACACATCTTGCGTACCTGATTTTCCTGATAAGAATTGAACGTCATCAATTATTAACACATCTATCAATTGATAAAAATGAATAAAATCGTTACGATTATTTTTCTTAACAGAATCTATATATTGTTGTGTGAATACTTCGGCAGAAATATACAACACGGTTTTTTCAGGATATTTATCTTTGATTTCAACACCAATAGCATGCGCTAAGTGAGTTTTTCCAAGTCCAACACCACCAAAAATCAATAGTGGATTGAATGAAGTTCCTCCAGGTTTATTGGCAACTGCCATACCTGCAGAACGAGCTAATCTGTTAGAATCACCTTCTAAGAAATTATCAAAGCTATAATTCGGATTGAGTTGCGACTCAATTTTTAAATTTCTAATTCCAGGAATCACAAAAGGGTTTTTAAGTTCTGGATTTAGGTTTTTGAAAGGAGCGTCAACGTCTTGTGATTTAATTGGACCACGATGTGCAGATGGCAATTGTTCCGTAAACGGTTGTTTATTGCCATAAGTGTTCTCCATTTTAATTTTATAGAGTAACTTTGCGTTTTTTCCAAGTTCTTTGGTTAGGGCAACTTTTAGTAATTTCACATAATGTTCCTCTAGCCATTCGTAAAAGAATTTACTTGGAACTTGAATGTACAATGCGTTATCAGAAAGTTCAACTGACTTAATAGGTTCAAACCAAGTTTTGTATGCTTGCTCTTGAATATTGTCTTTTATAAAAGACAGACAGTTTTCCCATACCGATTGCGCAGTTTTGTTCATATTATTGTTAAAATTACTAATTTAATAAAAGTTTCTATTACAAAAAAAAGGAGATTTTCTTCGTGTTTTTTTTGGGTTAACAAATATGTGAACAAATTTCTTTAAAAAAAAATAATATAGTATTGATTTTTTAAAAATTTTGTTGTAAAGAATAATTTGAATTTAGATTAAAAGCAAAAAAAATAGATGAACGGACACGAAGTACAAGTTAGAGTTAGATATGGGGAAACCGACCAAATGGGAGTAGTATATCATGGCAGTTATGTGCCTTATTTTGAGATAGGAAGAGTGGAATGGCTTAGAAATAAAGGCGTTTCGTATAAATCATTAGAAGAAAGTGGAATAGCCTTGCCAATAGTTTCAATGCATTTGAATTACAAAAAACCAGCTCGTTATGATGATATGTTAACAATCAATACGAAGTTGAAGAAATATAGTGGTGTAAAGATTGAATTTGATTGTGAAATTCGCAGTGAAAATGAAGAGTTGTTAACAATTGCTCATTTTATACTCGTTTTTGTGGATATAAAAAATGGAAAACCTATTGTTCCACCAAGCTATATTTTAGATATTTTAAAAGCAGAAGTTTAGTCTTTTAATTTTATCTCAATTTCAAATAAATTATTAAAAATGTCGACAATTTGTTCGGCATTTTTTTTTCGTGTTGCAATCTCAATTCTGCAACTTTCATTCATGTTTTGCGAAATGATTTCGAGATTTTTTTCTTTGATTACTCGCATTACTTTATTCATATTTTTGTAATCAAACGATACTATATAATGTATGTTAATTGTTTTTTCAATAATTTCAGAAGTTTCCAATGCCATTTGAGCTGAAGTTCTGTATGCCGAAATCAATCCGCCAACACCTAATTTTATTCCGCCAAAAAATCTAACAACTACTACTAATATATTGGTCAGGCCAAAAGATTGAATTTGTCCGTAAATTGGTGCTCCGGCTGTGTTACTTGGTTCGCCATCGTCATTGGCTCTGTATTGAATTTTATCTGTTCCAATTTGAAAAGCATAACAAAAATGTACTGCGCCATAATGTTGCTTACGCAAAATGTCTAAATAATTTTTGATTTCTTCTTCAGAAGTTACAGGAAATGTGTAGCCAAAAAACTTGCTGTTTTTTTCTTTAAATAAAATTTCTTCAGATGGTTTGGCAATGGTTTTGTAGGTATCGTTCAAGTTTAGAAATACAAATTAATTAAATTGAAGTTTTACTTTTGTACTATCTACATTTTCCTTGAATATTCCTGAAATTGAATTATAATCAATTACATCAACTTTCCAAGGTAAATCAGATTCAATAAAATCTGCTTTAATTGAAGATAAAATCTTTAGAGGAATACTTTCGTTATTGATATTTTGCAAAGCGATGTCTAAATCTGAATAGGGTTTTGAATTATCAAAAACTCTACTACCAAATATCCAAACAGATATATTATTTGAAATGTTTTTTTTCAAAATATTTTTAGTAATTTCTAAATGTCTAGGATGTAAGGTTAGCATTTTTTTATCAAAAAAATTATAAATGTTTTTTTAATTGATTTATTAAAAATTTAATTTCATTTAAAAATCCGGGTATTTCATTATAAATTTCATTTGCTTTATCTTCATTATAAGCATGACTTGTAGTGCCTCTATAAATTCTATATAACTTCCATGTCTCCCAATCAGTTAATAAAATTCCTTTTTCATTGGCTTCTCTAATTAATTCTTGAAAACTCATTAAATCAATTTCATTTGGATTTGCAGCTGTTTCTTCAAGAAATCTTTTTATGGTTTTCCATGACAATTCATAAGTATATTCAAATCTTTGGATGCATGAATCTCTGACAAATTCATTTTCGGATTTTTCATATTCTTTAATTGCTTTTTCCAAAGAATTTGTTGCTTTTTCTAATGAAGAAATGTCTAATTTCATGTTCATATTATGTTTTATAAAGGCAAGTGTTTTTGATTGAACAAGTCTACAATATCTTCTTTTCCAACTTCTAGATTCCATACGTGAAGTCCTAAACTAGCTGCTGCATCTGTATTTACTTTTTTATCATCTACAAATAAAGTTCGTTTCGGTGATAAATCGTATTTATTTATTATCGTAGTAAAAATAGCAGGATCGGGTTTTCTCATTCCCATTTCATACGAGTAAAAAACTTTTTCAAAACATTGATAAAAATCACTGAAAAAAGAAACTCCAACATTGTGTTCAAATCTACTGATGTGAATTTCATCTGTATTTGTTAGTAGAAACAATTTGTATTTTTTATAGGAAAGCATTTGTAAAAACTCCAATCTATATAATGGAAATTCTCCAATTATAGTATTCCAGGCTTCTCTAATTTCTTCTAAAGATGCATTGGGAATAAATTGATGAAACGACTGAATGAATTCTAATTCTGTAAGTTTTCCCTTTTCAAATAAGTCATTTATTTCAATCAGTTCAGGTTTGGGTTCGTTTAAACCTAATTTTTTGAATGCTTCAATTTGAGCCTGTTTTTCTAAATTGATAAAAATATCACCAAAATCAAAAATTATTGTATCAATCATAATTGAAAAATGTTAAAAGTTCGTCATTTAAAATTTTCTCTTTTGTACTATTTTCTACAGAAATAGTTGGTGCTTTGGTTCCTGATTTGAAATAAATTTCGCCTCTAAAAACTTGCGCTTCATCCCAAATGTTTGCATCTATAAATGTCTGCAAAGTTTGTCCTCCACCTTCAATAATTACCGATTGAATTCCTTCATTAAATAAGAAATCGGTAATTTCAAGAGCAATATTTTTATTGAAATTGATATTCTCTTTAGTTATCGTAATGGATTTTACTTGATTATCAAAGATATGACTTTCTTTTGAAATTCTATTATTTTGGTCTAAAACTATTCTAATAGGATGATTTCCAAACCAATCTCT
>CANGUP010000034.1 GCA_947457105.1 Flavobacteriaceae bacterium | reverse complement strand
ATGTGTAGGTAAGCCGCATTTTGGTGTTTGCCAAAAAAGTAAATGAATTGACGCACTTCTTCCACAGAAAAACCACTTAATGTCATAGCACTACAAGGTATGTTTGGAATTGAATCTAAGTCAATTTCTACTCCATAATAGTCGTTTTTTATAAAGTCAAGTGCAAATTGCATTTCGCTATTAAAATTTTTAGTCATCTTAATCTTCATGCTATCGTATGTGTTGTACAAAACTCTTTCTTTTATGGTTTTAAGTTTGTCTAAAACACTTTTAGAAGTATAACAATGATGCAAACCAAAAATGAAATATTTCTTAAGAAAACCTTCTTCAAAAGCAGACGAAAATCCGTTTCCGCTATGACGTCCTTCCAAAATTCTAAAATCGGAATGCGCATCAAAGTTTACTGCATTTATAGGCTTCCCTTTAGCTAAAGCTGTTCCTTTTATATTTCCGTAGGCATTGTTGTGACCGCCACCAATAACCAAAGGTATTTTTCCAGAAGTAACAATTATAGAGATTATATGCGCTACTTCTTTGTCAATTTTTACAACTAATTCGCTTAACTTTTTTCTGTCGGCAGTTACATTAAAATCTAGATTTTGAACTAATTCCATTTCTTCGGCTACGTCTAATGCTCCCAAAACTAAAATTTGTGAGCCTTTGCAAAAACGATTATGTTGAATATTAGCAATACTTTTCATAGCACTTTCCCAAGCAGTACTTGCTCCAGGTCGGCCATAATTGGCTCTAATTCCAATATCTTCTGGAATTCCAAATAAAACAAATTGTTGCTCACATTCTTTAAGGAATTTAGCTACATCTTGCTCTTTTGGAATGGTTACCATTTTTTCTCCAAATTTCACTTCACCGCTACGATGATTAGTAATCTTTGACAAATCGGATGCTGTAAAGCGAATAAGTTTTTCCATATAGAAAAATAAATCTTTCTCCAAAAATAATATATTTATGTTAACATACGTTTATGCTTAAAGTAATATTACTAAATTTGTTCAAATTAATTCTATAAAAATGGAAAATCAAAAAGGTAACACGTCGTTAAAAGCCATCATACTATTGCTTTCACTATTGTTGTTGGGAAGTTTGTTTTACATATTCAAATTGACAACAGAAACCAAAACTCTTGAAACAGAGGTTTCGTCTGTAAAAACAGAAAAAGACAATGTTCTTAAAGATTTAGAAGAACTAAAAGCTACTTATGATGCTGCAATTGCAGAAAACACCTCAATGTCTGATGAGTTAATTGCTGAAAGAGAAAAAGTTGTTGGATTGATGGCGCAATTAGAGAAATCTAAAGGTGATGTAAATGCTATGGCAAAATATAAACAACAAGTAGCTGCATTGCAATCTAAAATGAATACTTTAATGCAAGAAGTTGCAGTTTTGAAAAAAGAAAATCAAACTCTTACAACAAATTTAGACAGCACAAAAGTAGTTTTGGCAGATTCTAAAAATTACAATCAAGTACTTGTAGGTCAAAATGAAGAACTTTCTAAAACAGTTGAAAAAGCTTCTAAATTGTCTGTTTTAAATTTGAAAACAGGTTCTTATAAATTGAAAGGTTCTGGAAAACAAGTAGAAACAGACAAAGCTAGTAGAGTAGATATCTTGAAAGTGAGTTTTACAATTGCTGAAAATAGTGTAGCAAAATCTGGAGATAAAACATACTATGTTCAAGTAATTGATAGCAAAAACAATGTTCTTGGAGATAAAATTACTACAAGTTTTGGTGACAAATCATTGACCTATAGTTTTACTTCTACAGTAAAATATGAAAACAAAACTGTCGACGTGGTTAAAGATTTGCCAGGAAAAGATTTTCAAAAAGGAACGTATTTTGTAAATGTATTTGACAAAGCAGAATTAGTTTCAAAATCTAGTTTTACATTGCGATAAAACAATTATTAATTCAAAATAGGAAAAGGTGTTTGCTATTCGGTAAACGCTTTTTTTTTTATAACTTGTTAGTTTATGAACGACTAGAATGCTACTTTTTGATGTTATTTTGTAATACAATTAATTGTAATGAGTAATAAAAGAAGTATTACTATTTTAATCGAAATTATTGGTGTGTTGGTACTGCTCAAGCTTTATTTTGAAATAGAGAATATGTTTTTTTGATAAATCATCATGATCATTTATTGCTAAAGAACTTTTTCAATTCTAATGACAACTCTTCTATTGGCGTAACGAATGTCTTTTAGCTTTTTAGAAATAGTGATTTTTCTTGTTTCAGGTTTCGTTTCACCAAAATAACTTATTTGTATTTGGTCAGTTGTAATTCCTTTTCTAATAATATAATCGGCTACAGCTTGAACTCTTTTTTTAGAAAGTTCAAGGTTGGTCCAGAATAGGTTAGGACTCCGTTTTCATAGGCGCCAAATGTTTGTGTTGGATAAGAAAAAAGTAAAACTTTAGAAATGTCTTTCAAATAATCAACTTACAAGTAGTTGTTGTAGATGTTGTGCCAACAAAAGTTGCAACCAAAGAAGTGGTTGTGAAAAATGAAGTGATAATATTTTTGTTGATCACCATGCATTTCAAAGTTAATATTTTTTGTTAATCAAAAAAATGTTGTTTGTATTTTTATGAATATCAAAATTTTACATCGTTATCGCATTTGAAATAAATTATTTGAATCTTTATAAAAGCTAAAAATTATTGATTTGATAATAAAATAGAAGTTAAAATAGTTGTATTTTAACAATTGTTTGCTGAATTTTGAGCTCAAATTACATTCAAAAATGGACCATTCGCATTACATTAGTTCGGAAGTGTTGCAATTAGAGACTTTGCAAGACATTATATCGCAACACAAACCAATTGCATTATCGGAAGAAGCTAAAATCAATATTCAAAAATGCCGTGAGTATTTGGATAAGAAAATGGCTTCTAACGACAAACCAATTTACGGAATCAATACTGGTTTTGGCTCGTTGTGTAATGTGATTATATCTGATGAAAACTTATCGCAACTTCAAGAAAACTTAGTGAAGTCACATGCTTGTGGAACTGGAGATGAAGTGCCACAAGAGATTGTGAAAATCATGTTGTTGCTTAAAATTCAGAGTTTGAGTTATGGAAATTCTGGTGTCCAATTACAAACGGTTGAGCGTTTAGTTGATTTTTATAACAATGATATTTTGCCTGTAATTTATACTCAAGGTTCGCTTGGTGCAAGTGGTGATTTGGCTCCGTTGGCACATTTATCTTTACCCTTATTAGGTGAAGGCGAAGTAAATTATGAAGGATTTCGTCAACCAGCAAAAAAGGTTTTGGATAAAATGGGTTGGAAACCAATCGTTTTGCAATCTAAAGAAGGTTTGGCTTTGCTGAACGGAACACAATTTATGAGTTCGTATGGAAGTTATATTTTGCTAAAAGCGATGAAGTTTTCATATTTGGCTGATGTTATTTCGGCAATTTCATTGGAAGGATTTGATGGAAGAATCGAACCTTTTAATGAATTGATACATTATGTTCGTCCGCATAAAGGTCAAATTGTGACTGCTAAACGTATGACTGAATTGTTGGAAGACAGTCAAATTATTGCTCAAGAAAAAGAACACGTTCAAGATCCTTATTCGTTTAGATGTATTCCGCAAGTGCATGGTGCTTCAAAAGATACAATAGATTATGTAAAGAAAGTTTTTAAAACAGAAATCAATTCGGTTACTGATAATCCAAATATATTTGTGGGTGAAGATGTGATTATTTCAGGTGGAAATTTTCATGGTCAACCTTTAGCTTTGGCTTTAGATTTCTTGGCAATTGCTTTATCAGAATTAGGAAGTATTTCAGAAAGAAGAACATATCAATTGATATCAGGTTTGCGAAGTTTGCCTGCATTTTTAGTGGACAATCCTGGTTTGAATTCAGGTTTTATGATTCCACAATATACAGCTGCTAGTATCGCTAGTCAGAACAAACAATTGGCAACACCGGCAAGTATTGACAGCATTGTTTCGAGTAATGGTCAAGAAGATCACGTTTCGATGGGAGCAAATGCTGCAACTAAGTGCCTTAAAATCATGGAGAACTTAGAACGTATTTTGGCTATTGAATTGATGAATGCTTCGCAAGCCATTGAATTTAGAAGACCTTTACAATCAAGTGCGTTTATTGAAATGTTCTTAAAATCGTATCGTGAAGAAGTTCCATTTGTAAAAGAAGATAGAATTCTACATTATGATATTGAAAAATCAGTTGCGTTTTTGAATACTTTTTTGATTGATTTGGAGGATTAATTTATAACATCAAACTCAAAATCCCCAAAATAGCAGGAACAGCTTGAACAGCTTGAACGAACAGAATTTGTTTAGAAGCCGTCATGGCACTATAAATTCCGGCAACTAAAACGCAAATTAGAAAAAAGAACGCTACATTTTTACTCCAAATGGCATCTTAACTAAATCACTATGGACATCAAGTCCATAGTGGTTTAGTTTTATATTTATTTCTTCTTTATATTACTTTCAATCGCTTTAATCATTTCACCTGCAATATCTTTATTAGTTGCACCTTCAATTCCTTCTAATCCTGGAGATGAATTTACTTCCAATAAAAGTGGTCCTTTTGAAGAACGAATGATGTCAACACCTGCAACTCTTAAGTCCATAGCTTTGGCAGCTTTTATGGCAATCCTTTTTTCATCGGCTGTTGGTTTCACAATTGATGCCGTTCCGCCCATGTGAATATTGGCACGAAACTCGCCTGGCGCAGCTTCACGTTGAATTGAAGCAACTACTTTTCCATCAACTACAAATAATCGTAAATCTTTTCCGTTGGCTTCTTTTATAAATTCTTGTACTAAGATATTGGCATTCAAACTTTTGAAGGCATTAATTACCGATTCAGCAGCTTTTTTGGTTTCCGCTAAAACGACACCTTTACCTTGAGTTCCTTCTAATAATTTTACAATTAATGGAGAACCACCAACCATTTTTATCAAATCGTCAGTATCTAAAGGTGAGTTGGCAAATCCAGTTGTTGGAATATCAACTCCATTTCTAAGTAATAATTGTAACGAAAACAACTTATCTCGAGATTGTGTAATGGCTGCTGCTGAATTTAAACAATAAACTTTCATGGCTTCAAATTGTCTAGTCAAAGCACACCCATAAAAAGTAATACTTGGTCGGATTCTTGGAATTACAGCATCAAAATTATCTAAAACTTTTCCACCACGATAATGAATTTCTGGCGTATCGGCATCAAGTTTCATATAACATTCTTTGATGTTTAGAAAATGCATTTCATGACCTCGCATTTCGCCGGCTTCCATAATTCGTCTGTTGCTATATAACTCAGGATTACTAGCTAATAAACCAATACGTAAACCTGTTTTATTTGGAATAGCATTTACATATAAATCTTTTAAGTTTTCTATAGTGTTTTGTCCTAAAAGATATTTTTGCTCTGGATCTACAAGAATTCTTCCGCTCATTGCTTCACGACCCAGTAACATTCGGAATCCCATTGAATCTCGATTAGTAAGTGTCATTTCGATTTTCCAAGAGTCATTTCCGAGTTTGATTTCGGTTTGAATTACATAACGTTGTTCACGAAAACCACTCGAACTTTTAACAATTCGTTTGTCAATTAGCAAAGCTTCGCAATGAATAACGGTTTTGAGATTGTTTTGAATAGGGTTGATGTCAAATTTCACCCAATTGATTCCGTCTTTTACAAAAGGAGCAATGTTTATGGCGTGTAATGCAGATGTTTTTGCACCTGAATCGACACGTGCTTTAATTGCTGGAATTCCAAGTTCTGGAAATGAACACCATTCTTCTGAACCTAGTATGATTTTGTTTTGTTGCATTTGATTTAAAAAATTAAACCACGAATTACACGAATTTTCACTAATTATTTAGAGTAATTCAAGTATTTCGTGGCTGAAATATTGAGGTTTAAATTTTTAACTTGTTGGCTCTTCTTTCTTTTGAACTTTTACATTCAATTCGTCAGCGCCATCTTCGATATCCATAAAAATTTCGTCACCAGAATTGATTTTAGAAGTGATAATTTCTTCAGCAAGCGTATCTTCGACATATTTTTGAATAGCTCTTTTTAAAGGTCTTGCTCCAAATTGTTTATCAAATCCTTTTTCTGCGATGTAAGCTTTTGCTTTATCAGATAAATTTAGAATATATCCTAAATCAGCTACTCGAGCATATAATTTTTTCAATTCGATTTCGATAATTTTGTCGATATCGTGTTTTTCTAATGAGTTAAATACAATTACATCATCAATTCTGTTAAGGAATTCAGGTGCAAAAGTTTTCTTCAAGGCATTTTCGATAATTCCTTTAGAATGTTCGTCGGCTTGAGCTACTTTGGCAGCCGTTCCAAAACCAACTCCTTGACCAAAATCTTTCAGTTGACGCGCACCAACGTTTGAAGTCATAATGATAATAGTGTTTTTAAAATCAATTTTTCTTCCTAAACTATCAGTTAGATATCCATCGTCAAGAACTTGTAACATCATATTGAAAACATCTGGATGTGCTTTTTCAATTTCATCTAAAAGTACAACTGCATAAGGTTTTCTTCTTACTTTTTCAGTTAATTGTCCACCTTCTTCGTATCCAACATATCCTGGAGGCGCACCAATTAAACGAGAAATTGCAAATTTCTCCATGTATTCACTCATGTCAATACGAATTAACGCATCTTCAGAATCGAATAATTCTTTTGCTAAAACTTTTGCCAATTGTGTTTTTCCAACTCCAGTCGAACCAAGGAAAATAAACGAACCAATTGGACGATTTGGATCTTTCAATCCTGCACGATTTCTTTGAATAGAACGAGCAATTTTTAATACAGCTTCGTTTTGTCCAATTACCTTACCTTGAAGTAGTTCAGGTAGATTAGCTAATTTATTACTTTCAGTTTGAGCAATTCTATTTACAGGAATTCCTGTCATCATTGAAACAACATCGGCAACGTTATCTTCTGTAACTTGAATACGATTGTTTTTTGAATCTTCTTCCCATTGTTCTTGAGCAATAGCAAGTTCTTTTTCTAATTTCTTTTCGTCATCACGAAGTTTGGCTGCTTCTTCATATTTCTGTCTTTTTACAACCGAATTTTTAAGCTCACGAACTTCTTCTAACTGACGTTCTAAGTCCAAAATTTGTTTTGGAACATCAATATTTGTAATGTGAACTCTTGAGCCCGCTTCATCTAAAGCATCAATAGCTTTATCTGGTAAAAAACGTTCTGACATGTAACGGTCAGTTAATTTCACACACGCTTCAATCGCTTCGTCAGTGTAAGTTACATTGTGGTGATCTTCGTATTTGTTTTTGATGTTATTCAAAATTGTAATGGTTTCCACAACAGAAGTTGGTTCTACAATAACTTTTTGGAAACGTCTTTCAAGCGCTCCATCTTTTTCAATATATTGTCTGTATTCATCAAGTGTTGTAGCACCAATACATTGTATCTCGCCTCTTGCTAGAGCAGGTTTGAACATATTAGAAGCATCAAGCGAACCAGTTGCTCCGCCAGCGCCAACAATGGTATGAATTTCGTCAATGAATAGGATGATGTCGTCGTTTTTTTCCAACTCATTCATTACGGCTTTCATTCGCTCTTCAAATTGTCCACGGTATTTTGTTCCAGCAACTAAACTTGCTAAATCTAAAGTTACAACTCTCTTGTTAAAAAGAATTCTTGAAACTTTCTTTTGGATAATACGCAAAGCCAAACCTTCAGCAATAGCTGATTTACCAACTCCAGGTTCACCTATTAATAAAGGATTGTTTTTCTTTCTACGGCTTAAAATTTGAGAAACTCTTTCAATTTCTTTTTCACGACCTACAACAGGATCCAGTTTTCCTTCTTCTGCCATTTCTGTTAAATCACGACCAAAGTTATCCAAAACAGGAGTTTTAGATTTCTTATTAGATTTGTTTGAAGGCGTGTTAAAACTATCACCTTTAATGCTGTCATCTTGACCTGAATCTTCATTGAACGATTCGTTTCTTGGTAAATTTTCTAAAAAATCTTCGTCTTTAGGTGTCATATCTAAATATTGTTCTTTCGCTATTTCATAATCGATTTTCATCTTATTTAATAGCTTTGTTGTGGGATCATTTTCGTTTCTCAATATACACAACAATAAATGTGCCGTGCTAATTGAGGTGCTTTGAAAAACTTTAGCTTCAAGAAAAGTAGTCTTTAAAGCGCGTTCTGCTTGTCTAGTTAAGTGAAGGTTTTTCTTTTCTATGCTGGTTTCTGCGTTTGGATTTGGTGGACTTAAAACTTCAACTTTACGTCGTAAATGGTTTAAATCTACAGAAAGATTATTCAAAATATTAATTGCCTTTCCGTTTCCATCTCTCAAAATCCCAAGCATAAGGTGTTCAGTACCAATAAAATCATGGCCTAAACGTAATGCTTCTTCCTTACTGTAGGTAATAACATCTTTAACTCTTGGAGAAAAATTATCATCCATATCTATAATTGTATTATTGAGGTAAATTTAGTGAATTACTCGAATTATTACAAATATCATTCCTAGGAAAACACTTGTCAGTAAATTGACAAAAAAATATTTATATATAATGCTAACAATTTGGTAATTTATTAACCATTTTATCAGTCAAATTTGTTAATAAATCATTGAAATTAGTGCTTGAAAATGCTTTTAAAAATACCAAAAAGATGTATATTGCACGTTTGAATTCTAAATTAATTTATTTTAAAAATTTATAAATATGTCTGACGGAGAAAAGTTAATTCCTATTAACATTGAAGACGAAATGAAGTCAGCTTACATCGATTATTCGATGTCAGTTATTGTATCAAGAGCATTACCAGATGTTCGTGACGGTTTGAAACCAGTACACAGAAGAGTACTTTATGGAATGTATGATTTAGGAGTTTTTTCTAATAGAGCTCACAAAAAATCCGCAAGAATTGTTGGATAAGTTTTAGGGAAGTACCATCCACACGGAGATACTTCTGTATATGATGCAATGGTTCGTATGGCTCAAGAATGGAGTTTACGTTATTTATTAATTGATGGTCAAGGTAACTTTGGTTCAGTTGATGGAGATAGTCCTGCAGCAATGCGTTATACCGAGGCAAGAATGAAAAAAATGTCGGAAGACATTATGGCAGATATCGATAAAGAAACGGTTGATTTTAAATTGAACTTTGATGATACTTTGTATGAGCCAACAGTTATGCCAACTCGTGTTCCTAATTTATTAATAAATGGAGCATCAGGAATTGCAGTAGGTATGGCTACAAATATGGCACCACATAACTTAACAGAAGTTATTGACGGAACATTAGCTTATATTGACAATGAAGAAATAGAAATCGACGAATTAATGAACCATATTAAAGCTCCAGATTTTCCAACTGGTGGAGTGATTTATGGTTATGAAGGTGTTCGTGAAGCATTCAAAACAGGAAGAGGTAGAATTGTAATGCGTGCTAAAGTTGGCTTTGAAGAAGTTGACGGAAGAGAATCGATTATTGTTACCGAAATTCCATATCAAGTTAACAAAGCTGAGATGATTAAGAAAACAGCTGACTTGGTTAATGAGAAAAAAATTGAAGGTATTGCCAACATTCGTGATGAATCGGATAGAAATGGTATGCGTATCGTTTATATTTTAAAACGTGATGCTGTTGCTAATGTTGTTTTGAATACCTTATATAAATACACTCAATTACAATCTTCTTTCAGTGTAAATAATATTGCATTAGTAAAAGGAAGACCTCAAATGTTGAATCTAAAAGAATTGATTCACTATTTTGTTGAGCATCGTCATGATGTTGTGGTTAGAAGAACGCAGTTCGAATTAAAAAAAGCAGAAGAAAGAGCACACATTTTAGAAGGTTTAATCATCGCTTCTGATAATATTGATGAAGTAATTGCATTAATTCGTGCTTCTAAAGATGGTGAAGAAGCAAGAACTAAATTAATCGAAAGATTTAATTTGTCCGATATTCAAGCTCGTGCTATTGTTGAAATGCGTTTGAGACAATTAACAGGACTTGAGCAAGATAAACTTCGTGCAGAGTATGAAGAAATCATGAAATTAATCAACCATTTGAAAGAATTATTAGCTAGCAAAGAAATGCGTATGGCTTTAATTAAAGAAGAGTTGGTTGAAATTAGAGATAAATATGGAGATGCGCGTCGTTCTACAATTGAATATGCTGGCGGAGACGTAAGTATTGAAGATTTAATTGCCGATGAAAATGTGGTAATTACAATTTCGCATGCTGGTTATATCAAACGTACCTCTTTGACAGAATACAAAACTCAAAATAGAGGAGGAGTTGGACAAAAAAGTGCAGGTACAAGAGATCAAGATTTCTTAGAGCATTTATTTGTAGCAACGAATCACAATTACTTATTGATATTTACTCAAAAAGGAAAATGTTATTGGATGCGTGTTTACGAAATTCCAGAAGGAAATAAACAAAGTAAAGGTCGTGCGCTTCAAAACCTTATCAACATTGAAAGTGATGACAAAGTAAAAGCATTTATTTGTACTCAAGATTTGAAAAATCAAGAATACATTAAAGATCATTATATCATTATGGCTACTAAAAAAGGTCAGGTGAAGAAAACTTCTTTAGAAAAATATGCTAAACCAAGAGTAAATGGTGTTGCTGCAATAACAATTAAAGAAGGTGATGAATTATTAGGAGCAGAATTGACTAATGGAAGAAGTCAAGTATTAATTGCTGTTAAATCTGGAAAGTTAGTTCGTTTCGAAGAAGCTAAAACTCGTCCAATGGGGAGAACTGCTTCTGGAGTGAGAGGAATTACTTTAAGAGACGATCAAGATGAAGTAATTGGAATGGTTTCTGTTGATGAAGGTAACATTAATGAAACTCAGTTATTAGTAGTTACAGAGAATGGTTATGGAAAAAGAACCAAATTGGAAGACGAAGGAGAAGCAGTTTACAGAATTACTAATCGTGGTGGAAAAGGAGTGAAAACATTAAATATCACTGAAAAAACTGGTGCTTTAGTTTCTATAAATACAGTTACCGATGCTGATGATTTAATGATTATCAACAAATCTGGTTTAACCATCAGAATGGATGTTTCTACACTAAGAGTTATGGGTAGAGCTACACAAGGTGTTCGATTGATTAACCTAAAAGGTAGTGATTCAATTGCCGCTGTAACTAAAGTTATGAAAGATGAAGAGGAAGAAGCTATAGCAATTGATGGAGAAGAATTAGAAATCGATCCAAATGCTGTTATCGAAGATGATACTGATGATGACGATGTTTTAGAAAATCAAGACGACGAAGCGGATGACGCTGAAGACGATTCTGAAGAATAATTTTTAAAAAATTAAAATAAAATGCATAAGCTATGTTTCCTGATATATTTATTTGGTGGCATAGCTTTTGCTAATTAACATAAAAAAAACAATTAAATAATACCATTATGAAAATTAAACAAATAATAATAGCTAGTACATTATTAGTTTCTGTTGCTTCTTTCTCCCAAAAAGATGAATTGAAAGCGTTAAAAAAAATATATTCTAAAGACATTCCAAGTGCCTCGGATATTGTTGAATACAAGTCTAATATCACTAAATTAGAAGCACTTGCAACTGAAGAAAACGACAAAGTTTATTCAAATTTCTACAAATGTATGCTTCCAATTATGGAAATTTCTTCTCTTGGCGCATCAGCAACACCAGTTCAAATGATGAAATTCGTTAACGTTGAATCAATTTCTGAATTGGCAACAGGTTTAAATGCAACTTTAGATTACGAGAAAAAAACTGGGAAGAAGATTTACACAGATGATATTAATGAAACAATAACATCATTCAAACCTCAGATGTTGAATTATGCTATTGCATTAGGAAATCAAAAAAAATACAAAGAAACATCAGAAGTTTTATATGCAATATATCAGTTAGATAAAAAAGAAACTGATAATTTATATTTTGCTGCTAATTATGCTGTTAATGGTTTGGATTATGAAAATGCATTGAAGTATTACAAAGAATTGAAAGCAATAAATTATTCAGGTGAAAAGACTTTATTTTTAGCTAAAAATAAAGCATCAGGAGTAGAAGAAAACTTTTCAAAAAAAGAGGATAGAGATAATCTTGTAAAATTAGGAACACACATCCTTCCAAGAGAGGAAAAAGAGCCATCAAAAAAAGGAGAAATTGTTAAAAATATTGCGCTAATTTTAATTGAATTAGGTAGAAAAGATGAAGCTAAAGTTGCTCTTTCAGATGCCAGAAAAGAAAACCCAGACGATGTAAATCTAATTACTCATGAAGCCGACATTTATTTAAAAATGAATGACACAGAAAATTATAAAAGATTAATAAACGAAGCTTTATCAAAAAGCCCTAATGATAAAATTTTATTATTTAATTTAGGAGTAACAAGTGGAAACGCAAATCAATTGGAAGATGCTGAAAAATATTATAAAAGAGTTATAGAGATTGACCCAAAATATACTGATGCTTATCTTAATCTATCTGATATCATTTTAAAACCAGACGCTAAAATTGTAAAGGATATGAATAATTTAGGGATGAGTGAGAAAGAACAAAAACAGTTTGAAACATTAACAGCAGAACGTAAAAAATTATTCAATAAAGCAATGCCTTTTTTAGAAAAAGCTTATGAATTAGATCCAACTAATGAAGTTGTTAAAAGCAATTTAAAATCTGTTTATAGTTTTCTAGAATTAAATGATAAAGTTAAAGCAATGAATTAGTGTTGTTTTAAACTAAAAAAAAGCGTTCATTTTGAACGCTTTTTTATTTATATAATTTTCTTAATAACTCTTAATCTGTGAGTATGTCTATTAAGTTCAGCATTATAAATTCCTAAATGATCCAATCGGTCAATTCGAACTTTGCCACTTGCATGAATGATATAGTTATCTTCTAACATGATTCCAACGTGAATAATTTTACCTTCTTCGTTATCAAAAAAAGCTAAGTCTCCTGGCTCACTTTCTTCAATAAAACTCAATACTTCACCTTGACTGGCTTGTTGTGCAGCATCACGAAGTAATTTGTATCCATTTAATTTGTAAACCATTTGTGTAAAACCAGAGCAATCAATACCAAATGGAGTTTTTCCACCCCAAAGATAAGGTGCATTCAGGTACATATAAGCTGTGTTTATCAAACTTGCTTTAGACTTTATTCCACTTACTTTTAATCCTTCAAATTCATAACTTTCAGTATTAATATCGCTATGATTTAAAAATGATAATGAAGCACCAAGTGTAACAGGAATTAAAACATTGTTTTTTGTAGAAATATATTCAACCAAATCAGAATTCAATATAATAGCTTCTTTGCAAAGCATTTCATAATTTTCTTTCGAAATTATCTGATATTGTTTGCTGTCAATCCAGCCTTCATAATCATCAAAATGTAATTTTACTTTAGACCATTGTTTATTGTGCTCAAGAACTTCAAAATGTTCTCCAAAAAGTATTTGAGAGACAATTTCACTTCTGTCACTTGGTTCTATTCGTAAAGGAATTGTTGATAAATTACAAATGGCAAACATTTATTAATAAGGAATTGGGATTATTGATTTAGGATTTTACTATAGGTAAAATCCTAAATAAGTATTGTTTTTTATGCTTTTTCTATTACAATAGCAGAAGCACCACCACCACCATTACAGATAGCTGCAGCACCAATTTTCGCATTGTTTTGATGTAAAACATTGATTAGGGTAACTACTATTCTTGCACCAGAGCAACCTAGAGGATGACCTAATGAAACGGCTCCACCATTAACATTAACTTTGTCATTTGGTAAACCTAATATTTTAGCATTTGCCAAGCCAACAACAGAAAATGCTTCATTAAATTCAAAAAAGTCAACATCTGAAATTGATAAGCCAGCTTTTGTTAATGCTTTTGGTAATGCTTTTGCAGGAGCAGTCGTAAACCATCTTGGCTCTTGAGCAGCATCTGCGTATGATTTTATATAAGCTAATGGTTTTAAACCCATTGCTAATGCTTTTTCTTCACTCATCAATACAACTGCAGCAGCACCATCGTTAATAGTTGAAGCATTTGCAGCAGTTACAGTTCCTTCTTTGGTAAAAACAGCGTTTAATGTTGGGATTTTATCCAATCTTACATTAGTATATTCTTCATCTTTCGTTACCATTATTGGATCTCCTTTTCTTTGTGGAACTGCAACAGGAACAATTTCTGAATCAAATTTTCCTGCATCCCAAGCTTTTGCAGAACGCTCATAAGATTGAATTGCGAACGCATCTTGCTCTTCACGAGTAATTTTGTATTCTGAAGCACATAAATCAGCAGCTACTCCCATAGCGTTATTATCGTAAGCATCTACAAGTCCGTCTTTTTGCATTCCGTCTTGCATCGAGGTTGGTCCAAATTTTACACCATTTCTCATATGAACATAATGTGGAATCAGACTCATATTTTCCATTCCTCCTGCTACAACAATTTCTGCATCGCCTGCCATAATAGCTTGCGCTCCAAACATAATTGATTTCATTCCAGAAGCACATACTTTGTTAACTGTTGTACAAGCTACTTCATTTGACAAACCTGCATAAATAGCAGCTTGTCTTGCCGGAGCTTGACCTACGCCAGCTTGAACTACATTACCCATAAAAACTTCGTCAACCAAGTTTGGATCAAGATTGATTTTATTTAAAGCGCCTCTAATTGCAGCAGCACCCAAATGAGGTGCAGGTACAGTTGATAATGAACCCATAAAACTTCCAATAGGAGTTCTTACTGCAGAAACAATTACAATTTTTTTACTCATAATATTTATTATTTTCCCAAAGTTGGGATTAGTTTGTTAGTTTGTGATGCAAATTTACTATTTTTTAGGGAAAATTCATTTTACATTGAAAGATATTCGTTTATTAATTCAATATTAATAAAATATTAATTTCTATTTATTTGATTTTTAAGTATTTCATAAGAATGTGAGAATTATATCAAAAAAAAGAGTTTAAAATGTTGTAAATATTATAATGAAAGCTTACATTTGCAACCGCTTAAAGAGAAAAGTTCTTATATTATATATTGAATTTTGGAGAGTTGCCTGAGTGGCCGAAAGGACATGTTTGCTAAACATGCGTATGGGAAACTGTACCAAGGGTTCGAATCCCTTACTCTCCGCTTTTTTTGTTTTCGGGGTGTAGCGTAGCCCGGTTATCGCGCCTGCTTTGGGAGCAGGAGGCCGCAGGTTCGAATCCTGCCACCCCGACATTTAATATTTTATATTAAAATTGGTTCCATAGCTCAGCTGGATAGAGCAACGCACTTCTAATGCGTAGGTCGAAGGTTCGAATCCTTCTGGGATCACAATTTTAACCTTCTTTTTAAAGAAGGTTTTTTTGTTTTAATATATTTCGTAAATTTCGAAATAAATATTTTTCGATGAACTTCAAGAGTTATTTTATATCAATCCTCACTTTACTGATTCTTATTAGTTGTAAATCGACGGAATTCTCTTTTGTAAAAAGTAGAAAAACCCTATCCAGTAACTATTTAACTGGAAATTCAATTGCTATTTATGACGGAATAAATGATACTACATTTGTAAATTTAAAAGACTTTAGCTCAGATTTTGTTTTTGATATGAAATATGCAACAGATGACAATTTTCTTAAAAGTAAAGTTTATGATTGCGATGAATGCTATTTAAGATTGAAAACCATAAAAAGTCTTATTGAAGCTAACAAAGAATTCAAATCTTTAGGTTATAGAATAAAGCTTTATGATTGTTACAGACCTTTAGATATTCAAAAGAAAATGTGGGTTATTATGCCCAATGCCGATTATGTAGCAAATCCAGCTAAAGGTTCTATTCACAATAGAGGAGGAGCGGTGGATGTCACCTTGACAGATGAAAATGGAATTGAATTAGATATGGGAACCTCATTTGACTTTTTCGGTCCGGAATCAAGTCATAATTATCAAGATATTTCTAGAAAAATAAGAAAGAATAGAGCTTTGCTAAAATCTGTTATGCTAAAACACAATTTTAAATCGTTTGATTCTGAATGGTGGCATTACAATTTAATTGATAGTAGTAAAGATAATTTAGCTAATTTTAAATGGAATTGTAACTAAATTATTGAACACATTTTAAATAATTCATAAAATAATTGTCAGGGGCATAAGTCTTTTTATCTACTTCAGAAACTAATTCGCTTTTACAAATGTAATCAATTGCTTCTCCAGCATATTTAATTCTAATAAATGAAATTGGAAAAGTTTTTAAGTCTTCAAAATTATCTTTTATGAATAGAAAATAACCATTTAGAATTCGGATATTTTCTTTATCATTTATAACTGCATTGCCGCATGTTTCTGTTTCTGGTGAAATTAAAGTAACAATTTTGCCATTTGTAAGTTGGATGTAAATTTTTGAATTTTTATCAAAACATTTAGCAGCTATGAAATCTGAGCTTTTACTTATCATTTGGATATTTAGAGACAAGAGTCCATCTGCATTAATTAATGAAAGGAAAATTGATGTTTGACTGTTTCCAAAAACTCTTTCATGCATTAAATATTCTTTTGTTGATTTATAAGTACCAATGCTATCAGTAATATTTGAACTAAATTCACAATCAGTTTGAGCAAATGAATTTAAGGAAAGTATTAGAAACAATGCAATTAAAATTATTTTATTCATTTAAAATTTTATTTTGGTGCAAATTAAAGTTATTTTATTCTCATTTTTATCGGTTGTAAAAAAACAATACTGATTTCCACCATCTTTTATTTTCCATTTTTTTCTAATATTTTCAACGGTATCAGGAAAATTTCTAACCGTCACATTCATTTTTTGATTGCTAAAGTTTTCAATCATATCTTTTTTAGAACAGTTAACTATTTTTTCAATTTGAAAAGTTCTTCCCGGAAAATTAATTAATTCATCCGAAGTATATAAATGGGAGTTTATATGCAATTTATCTAAAGAAAAAAAACTTGCAATTTGATTGAATCCGCCAGATTTCATAACTGCACTATTGGGTTCATAAAGATATTTTTTGGGAACACCATAGTTTACTTCGCTCTCAGAATTCATATTGAATTCAAAAACTTCTTTATTTTGCTTAGTAAAGTTTACTGTTTTAATCGATATTTCACCATTATAATCTTTTTCAATAATCCATAGAAGTTCTTTAACTTCGTTATCTAGAGCTACAATATGTATTTGTTTTACATTCTTTAGTTCTTGTAATCCTGCTGAAATGTCTAGTATTGGTGCTGTTTTTATTAAAATATTATCGGAATATTCAAAATAAGTATCTTGTAAATCTGGAACATTTGGTAGGCAATCCTTCAACATGAAGACTTTTCCTTTTGCCTCATTTCTTCTTGATGGGTCAATGTAAATCCAACTAAACTTTTGATTTAATTGTTCTAAAGTTTTAAGACTATCACCTTCAATGCAATCAATATTTAGAACGTTCAATTGTTTAAAATTATGAGAAACTATTTCAGTTAATTCAGGATTAATTTCACAATGAACGATGGTGTCAATTTTTTTTGAAAAATAATAATCATCAATTCCAAAGCCACCAGTCAAGTCAATTAAACTTTCACCAGAAACAATTTCAGATTTATATTTTGCAGTAGCCTCTGACGATGTTTGTTCTATAGAAATCTTACTTGGATAAATAATAGTATCACCATTAAACCAAGTAGGAAGTTTATCTTTAGATTTGGTTCGAGATTCAATTTGATTTAATAAAATTTTAAACTCAATATGAGAAAATGGATTTTTTTTGAGAGCTAATTTATTGGTGTCTAATCCAGTGTTTTCAATTATAAATTTTTGAATTTCCGGTTTTAAAATTTCATTAAAGTTCATTTTTAAATCTAAATATTATAAATTTTTAGTTAGAATTTTAATTACTTTATTTTCTGGAAAAAACTCTTTGCCTATTACTTTTAAAGTTGTGTAAAGTGGAACTGCTATTATCATTCCGGTTATTCCAAAAAGGGTTCCAATAATAAGAATTACCAAAAATATTTCTAAAGGATGTGAATTGACGCTTTTTGAAAAAATAATTGGAGACGAAATATTATTGTCAATCAATTGTACTATGAAAAAACCAATGGAAACATAAATTGTCGTTGGTAGGATGACATCTTGAAAATCGTTTCCAATATTACTTAACATCGTTAAAATTCCAGCTAAGATTGACGCAATAAAAGGACCAACATATGGAATTACATTTAAAAGTCCACATAAAAAGGCAATTACAATGGCATTTTCTACACCAAAAATTAATAGTACAATTAGATATAAAATAAAAATTATTGTAAGCTGCAATAACAATCCTAGAAAATATCTTGTAAGTAAAAGTCTAGTTTTTTCAATAGAATTTAAAATTTGTTCTTCGTGATCATTTGGAAGAATTTTTTTCATTCCAACAATAAATTGCACTTTGTCTTTTAAGAAAAAGAAACTAATAAAAAATACAGAAACTAAACCAACTCCAAAACTACTTATAGTTCCAATTATTGAATTGAAAAAATCTGTCAAAAAATTGAAATTTAATCTAGATGTAATGTCAGTTTCTTTGAATATTTTATTAATCTCGATATTATGATTGCTTAAATAAATACTCAATTGATTATAGAGTTCGATTGATCTATTTTCAATTGATTTTGTATCTAAAAGTGAAAGATTTGTACTTTGTGATGTTATTAAAGGAACAAAAAGCATAATTAAACCTGTGATTAATAGTAAAAACAACATCATTGTAGCTACAACAGCCAAGCTATTTGAGAACTTTAATCTTCTTCTTAAAAACTCAATAATTGGGTTAGCAATCATTGAGAAAATCACAGCAACAATTAGATAAATAATAACTATTTGAATTTTATATATAAAATAGAGTGCAAGACAAATTAGAGCTAAAACCGTGATTGCTTTAAGAATTCCATTTGCTATGTCTTTTGATGTTATCATTTGAATAGATTTTGTGTAAAAATAAAATAAATAAAATGATGTATTCAAATTAATTGCTAAAAATATAATTTAGAATATTAGCTCCCATTTTCAATGCTTTTTCTCTAACTTCTTTAGGGTCGTTATGAACATCGGCATCTTCCCAACCATCTCCTAAATCACATTCAAAAGTGTAAAGTAGTGCTAATCTGTTGTTTTCAAAAATACCAAAAGCTTGTGGTCTTTTTCCATCGTGTTCATGTATTTTAGGCAAACCACTAGAGAAAATAAAAGGACCTTGAAAAATTGCGTGATTAGCTGGTATTTCTATCAAATTATTGTTTGGAAATATTTTTTTTATTTCTTTTCTTATGAATTCATCCATTCCAAAATTATCATCAATATGAAGAAATCCTCCTGATAACATATAGTTTCTTAAATTCAATATTTCAGCATCATTAAATACTACATTTCCGTGACCTGTCATGTGAACAAACGGATAGGAAAATAAATCTGGACTACCTGGCTCAACAGTTGCAGGTTTTGTTTTGATTTTAGTATTTATATTCAGGTTGGTGAACTTAATTAAATTTGGAAGTGATGTTGGGTTTGCATACCAATCGCCTCCGCCATTGTATTTCAACAAAGCAATTTCTTGGGAATAAGAAAAAGAGGAAATTAAAATTATGATTAAAAAAACTTTCTTCATTGAATTTATTCGTTTAATAGTACTACACTATGGCAAGCTACTACAGCTGCCGTTTCTGTTCGTAATCTTGTTTTACCCAAAGATACTGGAATGTAATTGTTTTCCAAAGCTAATTGAATTTCTTTTGTAGAAAAATCACCTTCTGGACCAATTAATAAAGTAATGTTTTCATTAAGAATTAAAGCGTCTTTTAATGATTTTTTGTCTGTTTCTTCACAATGTGCAATGAATTTTTGACCTTTAAAATCCTTTTTTAAAAACTCTTTATAGGTAATTGGTTCGTTCAATTTTGGAATATAATAATGTAAGGATTGCTTCATTGCTGATTCAATAATCTTTTGAAATCGATCGTTTTTTACAACTTTTCTTTCAGAATGCTCGCAGATTATGGGTGTTATTTCTTGAATGCCAATTTCTGTAGCTTTTTCCAAAAACCATTCGTAACGTTCATTCATTTTGGTAGGAGCAACGGCTAAATGTAATTGTACTTTAGAAGGTTCTTCTTTTTCAAATGAAAGTATGGTAACCGTACATTTTGAATCAGAAGCTAAAGCTATTTCAGTTTTAAAAATAAAACCTAAACCATTGGTTACAAATAAAATATCACTTTCTTTCTTACGTAATACTTTAATTATATGTTTGCTCTCTTCTTTGTTAAAAACAAAAGAAGTATCTTTCTCTGAAATAGTTGGATTATAAAATAATTGCATATTAAAATTCTATTCTTGCTTTAGAAACTATGGAAGCATCATTAAACCTGTTTTCTAGATATTTTTGATAACCAACAATCCCAATCATGGCTGCATTATCTGTTGTGTATTCAAATTTTGGAATAAATGTTTTCCAGCCATATTTTCCTTCTGCATTTTTCAAAGTTTCTCTAATTCCTGAATTTGCAGAAACACCGCCACCAATAGCTATTTTTGTAATTCCTGTCTCTGCAACAGCCATTTTTAATTTATCCATCAATATTTCAATAATGGTGTGTTGAATAGAAGCACAAATATCAGCTTTGTTTTCTTCAATGAAATTTGGATTATCCGCAACATTTCTTTGAATGAAATATAAAATTTGAGTTTTCAATCCCGAAAAACTAAAATTCAATCCTTCAACTTTTGGTTTTGTAAATTGATATTTTTTCGGATTTCCTTCTCGGGCAAATTTATCAATTAAAGGTCCGCCAGGATAGGGAAGTCCCATGATTTTTGCAGACTTGTCAAAAGCTTCTCCTACAGCATCATCAGTTGTTTCACCGATAATTTCCATATTAAAAAAGCTATTTACTTTAACAATTTGTGTATGTCCTCCTGAGATAGTTAAAGCTAAAAAAGGAAACTCTGGTTTGTCAAAACCTTCTTCATCAATAAAATGAGCCAAAATATGAGCATGCATATGATTCACAGCTATCAAAGGAATATTTAAAGATAACGAAAGTGATTTTGCAAAAGAAGTTCCAACTAAAAGCGAACCCATAAGACCTGGACCTTGAGTAAAAGCTATTGAACTTAGTTGATTTTTATTAACATTAGCCCTCTTTAAAGCCATATCAACAACCGGAACAATGTTTTGTTGGTGTGCTCTTGAAGCTAATTCAGGTACAACACCACCATATTCTTCATGTATTTTTTGACCAGCAACAACATTCGATAAAACTTTATTATTTCTTAAAACAGCAGCAGCAGTATCATCACACGAACTTTCAATTGCGAGAATAAAAACATCATTATGTAACATTGGGCACAATTTTTGAATTATATTTGAATAACCATTATAAAACGATTATTTTTACAACGAATACAAAAGTAACTATTTTCGGGGTTTCTTATTCAATGCCAAAATTAAATTTTGAAAGAAAAAAAAGTAAATACTCGTTTTAAAAAAATCAGGAAAATTGTTTTTCGCGTTTTTCTTGCACTTTTATTTTTACTACTATTGACGGGTATTGCCCTTTCGTTGCCATCTGTTCAAACAAGAATTGCACATTACTACACCGAAGAACTTAACAAACAATATGGAACAAATATCTATGTAGATCAAGTTGAAGTTACCATATTTGGAGGAGTTCAAATGAAAGGTGTTATGGTTAAAGATGAGAAAAAAGACACCTTAATTTTTGCCAAAAGAATAATTACAAACATTTTAGACTCTAAAAGATTGTTAGATGGTGATTTGATTTTTGGAGACATTAAAGCAGATGAACTGACCTTAAATGTAAAAACATACAAAGGTGATAAAGATACCAATCTTGATAAATTTGTAGCTGCTTTTGACGATGGGAAGCCTTCATCTGGAAAGTTTTTAATGACTTCTGATAAAATTACTTTAGTAAATAGCCGCTTTATTCTGCATGATTACAACAGAGAAAATCCAAAAGATGTTGATTTTACTCAGCTTAATGTATCAGCTACAGATTTTAAAATTCAAGGACCAGAAGTTACTACCAATATAAAAGAGATGTCTTTCAAAGACCATCGAGGATTGTTTGTAGAGAATTTAAAATCTAAATTCACCTATACAAAGAAGAATATTAGATTAGAAGAAACTAGTATTAAAACCGCTCAATCTTATTTTGAAGGAGAGGTTATATTGAAATATGATAGAAAAGATTTTGCCGATTTTAATAACAAAGTAATTTTTGATTTAAATTCTAAAAAAGCAACGATAGCTTCAAATGATATTCGTTATTTTTATGATGAATTGGGTAAAAATCAAATCTTCGATTTTAGAGGTAAAGTTGATGGTACTTTAAATGATTTTACAATCAAAAACCTAAACCTAAAAGATACAAGAAATTCAGAAATTGTTGGAGATGTAAATTTTAAAAATCTTTTTGCTAAAAAAGGAAAAGGAGAATTTTACATGAATGGTTCATTCGATAAAGTAACTTCTAGTTATGAGAATCTAGTATCAATTCTGCCGAATGTTTTAGGTAAAAAACTGCCATCATCCTTGAAAAAAATAGGACAATTTAATCTAAATGGAGATGCCGAGATTACTACCAAAAGTATTGATGCCGATTTTGATTTAAAAACAAGATTAGGTAATGTTTCTTCAAAACTTTTAATGACTAATATTGATGACATTGACAATGCTTCTTATTCGGGTAATATAGTTTTAGATAATTTTGATGTAGGTAGTTTTTTAAACAGAAAGGATGTTGGAAAAGTGTCTATGGATGTTGATGTCGATGGAAAAGGTTTCGTTGAAAAATACCTTGACACAAAGTTTTCTGGTGAAGTTAAAAGTATTAGATATAATGGCTATACCTATAAAAATATTTTGGCCGATGGAAGTTTTAAAAAACCAATTTTTAAAGGAAACATCAATGTTAATGATCCAAATTTGTTTTTTGATTTCAATGGAATAGTTGACTTAAGTAAAAAAGAAAATATTTATGATTTTCATGCGAAAGTAGATTATGCAAATCTTAAAAACTTAAACTTCATGAACGATGCCGTTTCTGTATTTAAAGGTGATGTTGTAATGAAAGTTACCGGAAGCAATCTCAATAATATGAGAGGTGATATTGTCATTACAAATGCATCCTATCAAAATCCGAAAGACATCTATTTCTTTGATAATTTGACTGTTAATTCTAGCTTTGATGCTGATAACGTTAGAACAATTTTACTTTATTCACCCAATGAAGTTAATGGGAAAGTAGAAGGTAAATTTGATATCAATCAAATACCAGGTATGATTGAAAATTCGTTAGGAAGTTTATATACCAATTATAAACCAAATAATCTTAAAAAAAGGCAGTTTTTAAAATTTGAATTTACAGATTTTAATAAAATTATAGAAATTATAAATCCTGATATATCGTTAAGTGATGATGCCGTTATTAAAGGAATTATTAAGTCGGATGATAATGATTTTAAATTAAATTTCACCTCCAAAACTATTGATGCTTTTGGAACACATTTAGATAAAGTGCAACTTGAAGTAGACAATAAAAATCCATTGTATAATACTTATGTTCAAATGGATAGTATCAAGGTTAAAAACTATAAAATAAGAGATTTTTCACTTATTAATGCTACTTCCAAAGATACTTTATCGTTTAGAACAGAATTTAAAGGAGGCGAAAAAGGAAATGACTTTTATAATTTGAATTTATATCACACTATTGATAAAAATAATCAAAACATTGTCGGTTTTAATAAATCTGAAATGATGTTTAAAGACTTTCTTTGGTATATAAATGAAGAGGAAAACGATAAAAACAAAATCGTATTTGATAAAAAGTTGAGTAGTTTCACTTTTGAGGATATTGTAGTCTCTCACGAAAATCAATCCATAGCATTAAAGGGATTATTGAGCGGAAAAACAGAGAAAGACATTCAACTAACATTTCATGATGTAAACCTAAACAAGGTTACACCAGATGTAAAACAATTTAAGTTTGATGGAAATCTAAACGGCGAGGTATTTCTAAAACAAAAAAACGCCATTTATCAACCAACTGCCTCTGTTGAGATAAGTAATCTTTTGATAAACGACAACGAGTTAGGTAACTTAAACTTAGATATTGCAGGAAATAACGATTTCACCAGATTTGATATTGAGTCTAAAATAGAAAACGAAAACTTTAAGTCTTTTGAAGCTGATGGTAATTTACAAATTGTAGACCAATCAACACTTATTGACTTGGATTTAAATTTCCAAAAATTCAATTTAGGTGTATTGAGTAATCTTGGTGGCGAAGTATTATCAAATATTAGAGGCTTTGTTTCAGGTAAAGCTAGCTTGAGTGGTGATGTTAATAATATTGATTATAATGGAAGATTATTTGTTAATGATGCAGGAGTAACCATTCCATATTTGAATGTTGATTATGCTCTTAAAGATAATTCAATTGTTGATGTTACTCAAAATAAATTCATTATTCAAAAAACTAAAGTAAATGACACTAAGTTCAATACCGAAGGTGATTTGCAAGGATTTATAAAACACAAACAATTTGGTGATTGGGAATTGGATTTAACAATTGATTCCAATAATATTCTTGCTGTAGATACTCAAGATAAAGAAGATGTTGCCTATTTTGGAAGAGCATTTATTGACGGTTATGCAACGATTAAAGGCCCAACGAATGGATTAGAAATTAATGTCAATGCCAAGTCTAACAAAGGAACAGATATTAAGATTCCTATTAATGATGCCGATGCTGTTAGTGAAAATAACTACATTCAATTCTTGTCCAGAAACGAAAAATTAGGTCTTAATACGAAACAAACTGAGTTTATT
>CANGUP010000033.1 GCA_947457105.1 Flavobacteriaceae bacterium | reverse complement strand
GGTTCTAAATCAATTTTACCTACTTGTTTTGGCCCAGAAACGACAGCTTTAGCTTTAATAACTTCAAGACGTTGACGCTCTTCTTCTATTTTTTTCTTATCTTCAATTTCTTTCTCTCTTTCAAGACGAAGTGCTTCTTTTTCTTTCTTAATTTCTTCGCTAACACCTTTGGACGCTTCCTTGTTGCCTTTGTCTCCGGCAAATTGATTTTGTAGAATATCAAATTCTTTATCGGAAATCTTAGCATTTGGATTTGCATCAATTGCAATTCCTTTATCCTTAAGATAATCGACAGCTCTTTCTAACGAAATGTTTAATTCCCTTAAAACTTTGTTTATTCTAATATTTCTTTCTTCAGACATAAAATCTTTTATAATTTCTTTTTTTATTGGGGTGAAAAATTAGTCTTCAAACTCTTCTTTCAATATGCGCATTACTTCTTGTATTGTTTCTTCTTCTAAATCAGTTCTTCTAGCTAAATCGGCAACATCTTGTTTTAAAATACTTTTAGCTGTATCCAATCCAATTTTTGCAAATTCATCAATAATCCAGCCATCAATTTCATCTGAGAATTCTGTTAATTCAACATCATCTTCTTCTGCTGTACTTCCTTCTCTTATAACATCTAATTCGTATCCAGATAATTGACCCGCTAATTTAATGTTTTGTCCTCCACGACCAATTGCTTTAGAAACTTCTTCTAATTTCAAAAACACTTCAGCATGTTTTGTTTCTTCATCAATTTTCACAGAAGAAACTTTTGCTGGACTTAATGCTCTTGTAATCAAAAGAGAAGCATTAGTTGTATAATTTATTACATCAATATTTTCGTTTCCTAATTCACGAACGATACCATGAATACGAGACCCTTTCATACCAACACAAGCTCCTACAGGATCAATTCTATCATCATAAGAATCAACTGCTACTTTTGCTTTTTCACCTGGAATTCTTACGACTTTTTTAATCATAATTAAACCATCGAAAACTTCTGGAATTTCTTGTTCAAATAATTTTTCTAAAAACTTCTCAGAAGTTCTAGACATTATAATTTGAGGTTTATTTCCTTTAAGTTCAACGCTTTCAATAATTCCTTTAACATTATCTCCTTTACGGAAAAAATCAGATGGAATTTGCTTTTCTTTTGGCAATACAATTTCATTTCCTTCGTCATCAACCAAAATTACAACTCTTGGGCGAACATGGTGCACTTCTGCTGTATAAATTTCACCAATAATATCTTTAAATTGTTTGTACAAGTTAGTATTATCATGTTCGTGAATTTTTGAAATTAAATTTTGGCGCAAAGCTAAAATAGCTCTTCTTCCTAAATCTATTAATTTAACTTCTTCAGAAACTTCTTCTCCAATTTCAAAATCAGGTTCAATTCTTCTAGCTTCTGTAAGTGTAATTTCTTCATTTTCTAAATCTAAATCATCATCGGCAACAACAATTCTTCTTCTCCAGATTTCCATATCTCCTTTGTCAGGATTTATGATAATATCAAAATTGTCATCAGAACCATACTTCTTTTTTAAAGCATTTCTAAAAACATCTTCTAAAATCGCCATAAGCGTTACTCGATCAATAAGTTTATCATCTTTAAACTCTGAGAATGATTCGATTAATGCAATATTTTCCATTATTCTATTTAATTAAAATTTATTGTAACAACTGCTTCTATTATATCTGAGTAAGGTAATTCTAGTTTTTTCTGAACTGTTTCCTTTCCCTTCCCTATTTTTTTTGGTTCTCTTGTCATCCAAGATAAAACTATTTTTTGGTCATCTGCATCAATCAATTCTGCCTCAATAGTTTCTTTTTCGGTTTTAACTTTTAAAGTTCTACCTTTATTTTTTATGTATTGTCTTTTTAATTTTAATGGTGAACCAACACCTACTGATGCTACTTCAAGCTCAAAATCATGTTCTTCTCTGTCTAAATTATTTTCAATAATTCTACTTACATCGATACAATCTTGGAGATTAACTCCTTTATCACCATCCAAAGTTACAATAATTTTGTAATTATCTGAAATTGTTAAGTCTATCAAAAATATTTCTTGTTTTTCTGATAGAACATCATTTAAAAGTTTTGAAACCTGTTCTTTAAATGTCATATTTTTATAAAAAGAGGGAAGCAGTGCTTCCCTCATTATTTAGTTTGTACTAATAAATAATGGTGCAAATATAGTCTTTTTTTTTATATGACAAATATCATTTAGAAATCTTAAAAAAATTGTTATCTTTATACTATAAATTTAATTTTAATAAATCCAATAATTTACAATTAATCATGAAAAAAATACTAATCCCTACAGACTTTTCTCAAAATGCTGAATATGCTTTAAAAGTTGCAGCACAAATCGCAAAGAAAAATAATGGTGAAATTATTTTATTGCACATGTTAGAATTTCCAAACCAAGCAAGCGATGCTATTGGATCTGGAGCAGCTATCCCTGAGATGATGTTTTTCAAAAATGCAGCAATTAAAAAATTAGAAGACCTTATGGATGAAGATTATCTTGATGGTTTAAAAGTTTCTGAAATTGTTCAGTTTGAATTAACTTTTGATGGAATTTTAAAAATTAGTCAATTAAACAATGTAGACTTAATCGTCATGGGTTCACATGGCGCAAGTGGCTACAAAGAAATGTTTATTGGTTCTAATGCAGAAAAAGTAGTTCGTAACTCCGAAGTTCCTGTTCTAATTATCAAAAAAGAAGAAAACGATTTTGCAGTTAATAATTTTGTTTTTGCATCAGACTTCAGTGACGAAGTAAAAAAACCATTTGAAAAAGTAGTTGATTTTGCAAACAAATTTGATTCAACATTACATTTAGTTATGGTTAATACACCTAATAATTTTAAATCAACTTCGGCTGCCGAAGAAATAATGAATAATTTCGTTAAAGGATTTGAAATTAAAAAAGCAGTTACTCATATCTATAATGAAACCAATATTGAAAAAGGAATTTTAAATTTCGCTAACAGCATTGATGCCGATTTAATTGGAATGAGTACTCACGGAAGAAAAGGTCTTTCGCACTTCTTTAACGGAAGCATTAGCGAAGATTTAGTAAACCATGCCAAACGACCAGTAGTGACTTTTAAAATCTAAAATCACAGTATTCATATCAAGGAAGCTCTCAAGAAATTGGGGGCTTTTTTTTTTGATATTTAAAGTAAAACAATCCACTAATAGTAAGTATGCAAGATTTTCAAAAATATAATTTAAAGATTCAAAGCATCCAATTAGGATTGAAAGTCACTATTGAAATGTATGTTTTTAGTGCCCTTTTGAATAAAGCAACATTATACTTAATTAATTAAAAAGAAATTCATTAATTTGTGTTAACAAGTCAAAAACCTACTAATATGAATCGAAATACTATAAAAATTATCCTACCTATACTTTTTATTTTTTTTTAATTTGGTTGTCAGAATTCTAAGCAGGATGAATCAAACGCTATTGAGTCGAAACAAAATTTCAATATAGTAACAACGGATGCTACAGTTAAAAGTTTAAGTTCATCAGAACAATGGGAGTATATAATTGAAATCGTTAAAACCCACTACAAGAGTTCAGAAGAAGTTGAAAAAAGGCTTTTAAAAAAATGGAATGCAAATTCATTTAAAGTAGAAGCATTAGACGAGGCGACTTTAGGTAAAATTAACGATGCCTTGTTATATCAAAATGACTTTGAGAAGCAAGTATCTATTAATCCTAATTCATCAAAGGCAGGAAGTAGATTTATAACAGAGGCTGAAGTTACGTTGTTTAATGTATTGGGGCAAAGCATTGAGGTACAAACCAAAGTTCAAGGCGCTTCATAGCTATCACGCCATAAGAAACATTACATCAGGGTGTTTACATAGTAAACATTACCCAAGACGGCAAGACAACACAGTTAAAATGGATTATAGAATAACAAGACACATCATGAAAAAGCAAACGAATCACACCATTAAATTTCATTTAATAATAGTTTTATATTACTAACGGGATATGTTTAAGCCAACCCACCAGGGTTTGATGATGACGTACCAGATAATCCAGCTGCAACAATAGACAGTTGGATAGTGCTGATGATGGTACTGGCTATTATACTTATATATTATAATAAAATAACAAAGAGTTCCTCTGAATAGCAAGCAATATTTCGGAAAATACCCAATAAAAAATACTGTATTTATTGGGTATTTTTGTTATTGTATAAAATAACAACCCTAATTTATTTTTATTAAAACATTGTTATTTATATACATATAATTATTTTAGGCTTTAAAAGTACCCTAATATATACTGTATTCTGTTTTTTACAAAACTTGTATTGTAATTTTGCCTTCTTTAAAAATTTTAATTTTATGAAATTCTATTTCTCAAAAATCACGTTGTGTGCAGTATTTTTTTTATTAATTTCTTATCACAGCACATCTCAAAATTTAAGTATTACCAATAATGGACAAACTGGTACATCAGGGACTAACTGGAGTACCAGTGGTACAAATCCTTATATTATTACCGCATCTGGCGGTCCCGCTAGCATTAACAGATCGGTTATCTTAACGCAACTAAATAATGGTATTAGTGTTATAGTACAGAACAACAATTCAAGCGGTAATGTTATACTAGAGTCAGGTTCTGATTTAACAAAAAATGCAGGCGGTGATGCTACGCTTACCCTTCGTGCAAACACGCAAGCTGCTGTTGCAAGTCCGATTACGTCTACCTCATCTAAAATTAATGTCATTCTTTGGAGTGATTACAATAACAGCAACGTGGGTGGAGTAGCAGTTGGCACTGCTGCTGTAATCAATACCAATGGAGGTCATTTTTGGGCTGGAGGAAGTTCAAGTGCAGCAGGTAGTTATACTTGGAATGGTTTGACGGTTGGTAATGGTCCATCAGTAGGTTCAAGTGGAGCCAATCATTATGGAATGGATCTTTTCACGAGCCAAATCAACACAAATGGTGGTGATATCTTATTGTGGTCAGGTACTGGAAATGGCTCTATTTTTGATGGTATAGGGATGAATAATAATCCCCATCTTAATGCCAGTACTGGAAACGTGACTTTAATTACTAGACAGATTTTTGTTGATAGCAACACACTTTCTGTAACAACTACTGGAAAGTTATCTTTAGCTACCGACGCTAGCAATCCTTGGACAACTGCTTTTAATTGGGCAACCACCACATCAGGTTCTAATGTAACACTAACTTCTGCCTTAGGACGCCCGCTTCAAATAAATAATTTTTCTACTTTAGGCGGTTTGTCTGTGGGGGTTTATGATGGTTTTGGGACTTCATTTAATTATACCAACTTTCAAAATGTTAACATCAACAGTAATATCGATATTCGTGGACCCATCAATATTCATGCTGGTGGAATAAATTTAGGTATTGGTAGAGAAGTAACTGCAAGAACTCCTGCTGGAACCATTAACTTTCAGGCGAAAGGTGGTTTTTCAACAGTTGCAAATATAGTGGGGGACAACAGAGGTAAATTAATGACTCCGGATGGCGGCGATATAACCATAAACGCAGATGCTGACAACAATAATTTAGGTCAATTAGACATAGATTGGCTTACCATTGACGGAAGAGCTGGTGATATATTACTAGAAGCGTCAACTTTTGTATGGAACACAGGTGCTCAAGTAACGCTTCCAGAGTTTTATTCAAATTCAGGAACTCTTACTATTCGAAATGTGACCAGTTCAAATTATGGAATAAACACGCAATGGATTGCAATGTTTGGAAATTACGCAGGTGTAACGCTTGGTAGAGAAGGAGGTACTGAATTGGTACTGCTTAACCCTTGTACAGTATGTGCTAACACAGCATTAAATTTTGGTACAACCGCCTTTCAAATTGCGGGTCCTATTGCAGCATACGGAGGAAATATAAATGTGAATATGAATCTAATTTCAACTTCTGTTGGTGCTGACATTTTATTAAAATCTGCTAGAACAATAATTGTTGAAGAAAACAGAACCATTCGAACCAACAATGGCGACATTACTTTTTGGTCAAACTCAGATGGTATTGCGAATTTAACCGATGGAGATTTTATTGGATTGAATTCAGGAGTAGTTGTTAATTCATCGAATGGACTAACGGATCAATCAACTGGCGGCGGAACAATAACTATAGCTGGGGGAACTACGAGTCAAACTTTAGCTTCTGGAACAATAGTTCCAACTGGGTATGCTTTTTCAAATAGAACAACTAATTGGGGGGGGGTTCATCCGTCAGGTGTTAATTTTGGAAAGAACTTCCAAACAGTAAGCACCAATTCAATTTGGGTTTATAGTGGTGGTGGAGATATTGTAGTTAAAGGACAGGCAGGCAATGCAGTTCCTGGGGTGGCATGGTTTCGAGGTGCTTCAGGAGCCCAACAAGTTATGCAATCGGGATCAGGAACAATTACATTTGTTGGCGACAACACTTCCACAGGACATGGAATAGAATTATCCTACTTTAGTTTAACAAACACTGTTGGCCCAACGATTACTTCATCTAATACATCAAGTTCAGCTATTTCTGTGACAGGTACAACTGTGGCTACTGGAACTGCTGCGGGTTATCAAGGATCTGCAACTTTCATTGCAAATGCAATCGGTGGCGGTGTAAGAATATCGGGACAAACAGCCAATGTTAGTACCTATGCTGCAATTGAAGCGGGTAGTTTAAATGCTTATGCCCTTTCAGGACCGATAACTTTTATTAGTGATGGAGGTTTAGGATTAAGGTCTGGTGGTACATGGGGTAAAGGATCACTAGCAAGTAGCAGTAGTAACATTACTCTTAGAAGTGACAGAATTGCTCTTTATCCAGCCACGGTAGAGACTACAGGTACTGTTACTGTTGAATCTCTTGGCACCACTTTTTCTAGTGCAATAACTTTTCCAATCACGAATTTAACGATTCCTAATACTGTTAGTGGTTTAACGATAGGTAAGTCAACTAATACTTCTAATATAACTTTTGGTTCTGCTACTACTATTGCTGGGCCTATTGAGGTTTATGGGGGTAACATAAATGTTGATCAAAATCTAAACACTACTGCCGGAGCTGCTTCAGGAAACATTTTATTAAAAGGTTCAGCAGACGTGGTATTGGCGGAAAGCAGAAGCATTACAACCAGTGGAGCTCCTGTTGTTTTGTGGGCCAATAGCGATAACGAAGCAACAAATGGCAGCATTGCACTAAGAAATGGATCTTCTATTGTTACGGGCAGCGGCTCAGTAGCAGGCGGTCATGTTTGGATTGGTGGTGGCAGCAACGGAACAACATGGAACGGATTGGCTGTAGGTTCGGGATACGCGGTTCCTGGTACTATTTTTACTCCTTCTAACGGAGGAGGTACTCTACAATCAGGCATCTATTTGGAACGAAATTCAATATCCTCTTTTGGAGGTAATATCAAAATTGCGGGAGATGGCGCAGCTACGACCAGAGGTATTGTTACTTATGGAAATACAATTAATATTAATGCAGGAAGTGGTAAGATTGAGTTAGATGGGCAAGTAACTAGTTCTGCTGCAGGAAATCGTGGAGGAGTTTTATTTGGTTTACATGATAATACAGTAATCTCAACAATCAATATATCATCTTCTGCCATTACAGGCGATGCTATTACTATCAATGGTGTTGGAAGGGGCGCTGAAGATGCTATTGCATTGAGCGGTACGTTAAACATCACTTCTTCTGGAGGTGGGAATATCGTAATGAATGGGAATGCCTTAGGTTCAGGTAGAGGCATCGTAGTCGGAAATTATTATCATGGTGTTATGAATGTATTTGCTAATTCAGGAAATATCATTTTAAATGGAAATACAAAAGCGGTGCAGGTGGCAACACCAATCATAAGTGGCCTTACTTCAGGACCATCTAAGTTGAACATTGGTCAAGGGGGAGCTATCACAAGTTCAAGTAGTGATGTTTTTATCACAGCAGACAACATAGCATTGGCTGCTGGTGGTATTGCCATAAATTCTTCTGGGAAAGTTACTATTGAACCTGCTAGCAACAGTTTTGCAAGTGAAATTACTTTTCCTATCACTAATTTAACTCTTGCAAATACAATTACTGGACTCACTTTAGGTAAACCAACCAATTCGGCTAATATATTTTTTGATTCTGCTACCACAATCGATGGGCCAATCAATGTCTATGGGAATATTATAACGTTAAATGCAAATTTATCCACAACCAACAACGGAGACATTTCACTTTATACCGATAGTCCACTGGGAGGTTTTAATTCGAACCAACCTAGAACAATAAATGCAGCGGGTGCTTTCAAATACATCCCAAGAACAAACGCGTTTACATCATCGGCAGTAAGTTATCCAATACCTTTTTTAACGGTTACGTGTAATGGTTTAACTATTGGCAAATTAACCAACGATAAAATCATAAGTTTTTCTCTTCCAAGTAACGCTACAACTATCAGTGTCGGCGGACCTATTACTGCCTATGGTGGAACCATCAATTTATTAGCAAATTTATCCGCAACCAACAACGGTGACATTTCACTTTATACAGACAGTCCACTAGTGTGGTCAGGACCTACTTTCCCAATAACAATAACCGCCGCTGGAGCTTTCAAACACATCCCAAGAAATACCACTTTTTCAGCGGATGTTGAGTATCCTAGGTGGAATAATACAGTTACGAGTACAGGTTTAACCATTGGTAATGCCACCAACGATAAAAATATTACAATAAATACTAATGTATACGGTGGCGCAGGTATTGCATTATACGGTAATAACGTAAACATCAATTCCAATTTAACCACCACAGGAACAAGTACAGTAATGCATCTCAAAGGCAACACCACCATTGCCGCTGGCAAGACCATCACTTCTGGTGGTAACTTTACCCAAGATGGAAATTTAACCTTCAAATCGAATGCTACTGGCACTGCTGCTTTTGGGCCTTTGGGAGGAACTTATACGACTACTTCGGGCACAGTAACAGTAGAGCGTTACATCCCTGCCCGTAGAGCTTTTAGATTTGTGTCTTCTGCTGTTACAACAACGTCTAATATAAGAACTAACTGGCAAGAAAATGGTGGCACAGCTGCTGGATTAGGAACGCATATTACAGGAACTGATGGAGCGACAAATGGATTTGATCCAACAGGAACCAACAGTACATCAATCTTTACGTTCAATAATACCAATCCTGCTTGGGTTCCCGTTGGCAATACGAATAACAATACGTTAACTGCGGGTACTCCTTATAGAATAAACATAAGAGGTGACCGTACTATAAACTTATCTACAAATACACCCACTCCTACTAATACAACTTTAAGAGCAACAGGTGCTTTAGCAACAGGGTCAATTAATGCTGGAGTTTTAAGTTCAACGGCCAATGCTTATAATTTTATAGGCAATCCATACCAAGCTCCTGTAAATATGAAAACCGCTTTGGATGCTGCTACAAATCTTAACAACGTATTTTATTATGTTTGGGATCCGAGAATTAATACTAGGGGAGCCTATATTTCTGTAGATTTAACATCAACTAACGGAACTCCCAATAATTTATCCTCTGCCGCCAATAAATTCTTGCAACCAGGGCAAGCCTGTTTTGTAAGAACTGGAGCCACGCCAGGATCAGCAAGTTTAACCTTTCAAGAAAGTTATAAAGTTGTTAGTTCTCCAAACACTAACGTATTTAGAACTGACACACAAAATACTACTGCCCTATCTACTATAAAATTAAGACTATTCGATTCTAATTCCTTGGCCTTAAATCTTAATGCTCTAGACGGATTAGTAGTCTTCTTTGATGATGCCTTTAGTTCAAGTGTAGATCAAAATGATGCAGGAAAATTTACCAATCCAGACGAAATGCTTTCAACCTTCAACAATGGCGACTTAATTAGTATTGAAAAAAGACAACATCCAACCTCTGCCGATATAATTCCGCTTCGCACGAGTCAATACCGAGTAACCGATTATACATTAGTAGCAGAAGGTACAAACTTAAATGGCGTTCCGGCCTACTTGCACGATCAGTTTCTTCAAACCTATACTGAAATTCCACAGTCGGGAGTAGTGAATTATCCGTTTAACGTGGTAACAACAAATGCTCAAACTACGGCATCCGATAGATTTAGAATAGTATTTAGTAATCCTTTATTAAACACTGCAAATAATGAATGGAAAAACTTTACACTGTACCCTAACCCATCCAAACAAGGTAATTTCAACATCATTTTGGGACAACCTTTAGAAAACGGAAAAGTAACAATTTACAATACTTTAGGTGTGAAAGTCTACAATCAAGATTTAGAAAATACAATAGAGAATAGTATTACTCCTAATCAAAGTATGCCTACAGGAGTATATTATGTAGAAATTCAAAATGGAAGCGAAAGAAGTATAAAAAAATTAATCATTGAATAATAATATGAAAACAAATAAAATTAAAAATATATTATTAATTATATTTCTTTTTGTTAGTATAACAGTTTCCTTTGCTCAAGCACAATCGGATCCATGGTCTGCTCCTCCTCCTAGTTTTGATGACGACACACCAGACAACGCGCTTCCGTTGCCTATAGACGAAAAAACAGGTTTATTAGTATTTTCAGGAATACTTTTAGCAGGTTTCTTGATAATAAAAAATCAGAAAAAAATTAACCAACAGAACTAAAATAAATTTAACCTGTCTAACCAACATAAATGCCCAAAAGAGTTTCTAACTTTTTGAGGCATTTATATCTTATTGTAAGAATTTAATGTCATTTGCATTAATAAATTAGTACCATTTTCTGAATTTGCTATATTCAACATTAATTCAGAGATTTGTTCTTGTGTAAAGTTCATTAGTCTGTAAGTTTATCGTTAGTAATTTAAAATTAGGTTTAATAGTCAAAAATAGTTGGTAAAAATGTTTTGAGTACCTATAAAATATGATATTGAGAGAAGTTTATTGAAATTCGTTTCAATAAACTTTTTTTATTTATGAAAAACTCAAAAAAAAGCGTTGTCCAACCTGTAAAAGTCTTCAAACAATTAAATGGGGAATTCAACTAAACAAGCAACGATTTAAGTGTAATAATTGTGGTCAATTATTTACTTCAAGCAATAAACTTGTTTCTGATTCTAATAAAGAAATTTGGTTTAAAAATTGGATAATTGGCAAAGATACTTTTGATAAAATTTCACTTGAATCGGGATATAGCAAAAGCACTTTGCAACGCTATTTTTCTAAAATGTTAGCCAAAGCTCCAGTTTTGGAGTTCAGTTCTACCGATGATATTTATTTAGTAATTGATGGAACCTATTTTCCAAATGATATTTGTTTAGTGGTTTATAGAAATTATCATTTAAAATTAACTCAACTATATAGAATGACTGATGGAGAGCATTTTGAAGAAATTGCTGAAGATTTACAAAACTTATTAAATCTTGGAATAAAAATTAAAAGCATCACTTCTGATGGCGATAAATCATCCATCAAAGCAATTAAAAAAGTGTGTCCTAAAGTACCTTTTCAAAGATGTTTAGTACATATTTCTAGAATGTGTAAAATATGGCTAACACAACATCCAAAACACAAATCTGGCTTTGAGTTAAAACAAATAGCAATGAAAATTCACACCATTGACTGTGAGTATAAACGACAATTGTGGTTAATAGAACTCATCCAATGGGAAGAGGAATATAGAGATTTCATAAATAAAAAATCATATAATATTGAAACAGGAAGGTATTGGTATACGCATAAAATGGTTAGAAGATCATTTATGGTAATCAAAAAAGCATTACCAAATATGTTCCAATATTTAAAAGATGATAAAATACCAAATTCAACCAATGCATTAGAATCATTTTTTGGTCATCTAAAAGGTAACTTAAATATTCACAGAGGATTAAGTTTGAACAATAGAAAGAATTTTTTAAAATGGTATTTATACTATAAAAACGAAATCTATAAATAGGTTTTTTTAGCCATATCGGATTTCCAATAATTAAAAAAGGATAGCTAAAACTATCCTTTTAATTATTGTATAATCATCAAACTTATTGCTGATTGGTTGCTCCTCAGCAGAGCCAATTTCCTCTTCAGTTTGATATGGACAAGATAATTAATCTAAAATGAAAAATCACCAACTATTTTTGACCACATTACCTAAAATTACAAATTTTTAACTTTACACACTTTTTTAGTACAGTATCCATTAAGAAAATCGAGGAGCTATCGGGATTAAGAAAATAAAAAAAGCCTTAAAATATTGAAAATAAATATTTTAAGGCTTTTAAATTGTTGGTCTACTAGGACTCGAACCTAGAAAGACTGCACCAAAAACAGTTGTGTTACCATTACACCATAGACCAATAAGTGTTTGAATGCGGGTGCAAATTTAATACAAATTTTATTTTAAGCAAACATTTATTCAACTTTTATTTAAAATTTTGAAAAATGAATTTAATCAAAACCTAATGTACTAATTTTATTCGCATTACAATGCTATCATTTCTTCAAGATAATGTGTTTGAAAGTTAATCGTAGGTTAAGGGAAGGATAAAAAATGATTTTTACAATAAATCGTGCTATTTTTGAATATGATTTTATTATGAAGCAAAAAATAAACATATTAACTCTTTTATCAGGATTAGTTCTAATAGCGCTTTGCGTCATGCAATATTATTTGGTAAAAACAACTTATAACTACAAAGTAGCTCAATTTCGTCTTGAAGTAAAAGAAAAGCTTGCTGAAATCACGAATGATTATAGCGATATAGATAGCACCTTATTTAATAATAAAGATTTTATATACAAAGAATTAGCAGAAAACTATCTCATTGATAGAAATTACAGAAGCCAAGTAAAAAAACAATTTATAGAAAATCATTTTAGAAAACAATTAACTGACAAACTACAAAAGAAGTTTGAAAAAGAGTTTCCGGATAACGAAATCGATTTTGCAATAATCTTAAACAAATTTGTAATTTACAACAACACTAAAAAAGCAGATACCTTATTTGCTGCAAAACCTTTTATTGAAAACAAAATGTATGGCAATTTAGCTTCGCTTGAAGACGCTTTTTTAGTTAGAAACTACGTTGGAACCACAAGTTCAAATACATCAAAATCAAATTATAAATTGCTTACAGAGGATAGCTTATATGTTTCTGTAAAAAACTGGGAATTAATTATTCTTAAAAGAATGTCATTATTACTGTTTTTTGCGATAGTCTCAATAATTACCTTAATCTCGATATTTGTAGTAACCCTAAAATCATTAATAAAACAAAAGAAAATTAGTGATATTAAAACAGATTTCATAAACAACATCACTCACGAACTAAAAACACCACTTACAACTTTATCGGTATCTACAAAAATATTGGAGCGTAAAGAAGTAAAAGAAAATGATTTAGTTTACAACCAATTGATTCAAACTATAAACCGTCAAAATGAGCGTTTACAAAGTTTGATAGATCAGGTGATGAATAACTCCTTAGGTTTTGAAGAAATTGAATTACAAAAAGAAAAAACAAAAATTAATGCTTTCTTAGAAACCATAGTAAATGATTTCAAAACGGCTAATCCTACAATTGATATTGAAACAAATTTTAATTCAGAAACACAATTAACTTTAGACAAATTTCATCTTACAACAGCACTAATTAATGTTTTGGAAAATGCAGTAAAATATGGAGCCCGAACCATTTTCGTAACTACAAATTTGCAAAATAATGAATTCAAAATTTGTATTGAAGATGACGGAATAGGAATTGCAAAAAACAAACAATCGTTACTTTTTGACAAATTCTACAGAGTGGAACAAGGAAACCTTCATAACACAAAAGGTTTAGGACTTGGATTATATTATGTTGACCAAATTATTAAAGCACACAAAGGAACTATTAATTTGGTAAGCGAATTAGGAAAAGGAACACAATTCATTTTATCGATTCCATCTTAGTATTATGAAATCGCCATTAACAACAAGTTTGCACAAGCAAATACCTATAAATAAAAAGGCGATACCATATATGACCACTAAAAAATAAATTTTACATATATGAAAAAAATACTTTTAGCCGAAGATGATTTCGATCTTTCAAATGTCTTAATTCAATACCTACAACTGCATAGTTTTGATGTTGTTTGGGCAGAAAACGGAGTTAAAGCATTAGAAATTTTTAAAAAGAATAGTTTTGACATTTGTATTCTAGATGTTATGATGCCAAAAATGGATGGTTTTATTCTAGCCGAAGAATTAGTAAAAATAAACCCTGAAACACCTTTCGTTTTTCTAACAGCAAAACAATTAAAAGAAGATAAGATAAAAGGGCTACAACTTGGCGCAGATGATTATATAGTAAAACCATTTGAAGTTGAAGAATTAATTTTAAGATTAAATAATATTTTAAAAAGAAGGGAACTCAATTTTAAGACACCAACAGTTCAAGAAATTTCAATAGGAAAGTACATTTTTGATACCAAAAGATTATGTTTAAAAAAAGATAATAGTACTCAACAACTAACTGAAAAAGAAGCTCTACTAATTGAATATCTTAATCAAAATAGAAATCAATTAATTAAAAGAGAGGCTATCTTAAAAAATATTTGGAAAAATGACGATTACTTTTCTGGAAGAAGTATGGATGTTTTTATAACTAAAATTAGAAAGTACTTTCAAGAAGACAAAAATATTTCAATTGAAAGCACAAGATTTATCGGATTAGAATTTAAAATTAAAGAATAATTAATAAAAAACTTTTAGTAGCAAGTAATTAAGAAAATTTTATCAACCGCAATTTAGGTGGTTTCGATAAAAAAATAGTTTCTTTGCAACTGAATTAACATCATAATTACACATGACAACATTTGATTTCAAAAAGTGGAATAACATTTTAGGTTGGGCTGCTTTTTCAATTGCACTAATTACCTATACATTAACAGTAGAGCCCACAATGAGTTTCTGGGATTGTGGAGAATATATTGCAACAGCTGCTAAACTTGAGGTAGGACATCCGCCAGGCGCACCATTGTTTCAAATGCTTGGAGCTTTCTTTGCAATGTTTGCAACTAGTAACGAAAAAGTAGCTTTTATGGTTAACATGATGTCTGTTTTTTCTAGTGCTTTCACTATTCTTTTTATGTTTTGGTCTTCTACCATTTTGTTAAAGAAAATCATTTCGTCCTACACAGAAATAGACAACAATAACATCAAAGTTATTTTAGGAAGTTCATTTGTTGGAGCATTAGCATTCACTTTTTCAGATAGTTTTTGGTTTAACGCAGTTGAAGCAGAAGTTTATGCAATGGCAACTTTATTTATTGCACTACTTTTTTGGCTTGGCTTAAGGTGGGAACAAGAAATGCATGAGCCAAAAGGAAACAGATGGTTATTACTAATTAGTTTAGTAATCGGTTTGTCGTTTGGAGTTCACTTCATGGCTTTATTAACCATTCCTTCAATTGGTTTTTTATACTTCTTTAAAAACTACAAAAAAGTAACTGTTACAAATTTTATCCTAGCCAACGTAATTATTATTGCAGTATTACTTTTCATTTTCAAACTTTTATTGCCTTACACATTAGCTTTCTTTGGTAAAACTGAAATTTTCATGGTAAACAACCTAGGGTTACCTTTTAACTCTGGAACTATTTTTGCTTTACTTCTTATTGTAGCTTTCTTTTATTTTGGATTGAGATACACTAGAAAAAAAGAACATCCAACATACAACACTGTTTTACTTTGTATTCTATTTGTGTTAATAGGATTTTCAACTTGGATGATGTTGCCTATTAGAGCTAATGCAAACACACCAATAAACGAAAATAAACCATCCGATGCTGCCGAAGTATTGGCTTATTACAATCGTGAACAATACGGAATCAATCCATTATTTTATGGTCCACAATATACTGATGCCTTTGCTGGTTTGGATGAGAATAATCCATATTTAGACAAAGCTCCTAACTATGAGAGAGACGAAGCTTCTGGAAAATATGTGATTGTAAACGATTATAAAAATGCAGAGCAAAACACCGATGATAATCACAAAGCAATACTTCCAAGAATGTGGAGTACTGACAACATTGAAGGATATATGAACTTTACAGGAGTTCCAAAATTCAAAGTAAAATCGGAATATGTTGAAGAAAAAGAATTAACCGATGTTGTTGCAGAATTCAGACAAGCCTACGCAAGTGGTAAAATTGATAATGATGGTTATGTTTCTTTCTTAAAAGCATATGGCGACTATCTTGACATTGAAAAACCATCAACTTTCGACAATCTTAGTTTTATGATTGAGTATCAATTTGGATACATGTATGGACGATATTTGTTATGGAACTTTGTTGGAAGACAAAACGACAATCAAGGTAGATATGATAATTTGGATGGGAACTGGTTAAGCGGAATAAAATTTATTGATGAAATTCACTTAGGTTCACAAGAAAATTTAACTCAAGATATTGAAAATAACAAAGGTCGAAACTTATACTATTTTATACCTTTATTTTTAGGCTTGATTGGTTTGATGTACCATGCGCAAAGAGATTTAAAAAGTTTCTACGTATTATTAGCTTTGTTCTTATTTACAGGATTAGCATTAAAAATTTATCTTAACGAAAGACCATTTGAACCTCGTGAAAGAGATTACGCTTTAGTAGGTTCATTTTATGTATTTGCAATTTGGATTGGTTTTGGAGTTTATGCAATCTATGAAATGATAAAAGAAAAAGTAGCTGCAAAAATTGCCGGACCAATAGTAGTTGCTACAAGTTTATTGGCTGCTCCTGTTTTAATGGCATCACAAAACTGGGACGACCATGATCGTTCAGGAAAATACACAGCTTTAGCAATGGCTAAAAATTATCTTGACTCTTGTGATCCAAATGCTATACTATTTACAATTGGTGATAATGATACCTTCCCATTATGGTATGCTCAAGAGATTGAAGGATACAGAACCGATGTTAGAATTGTAAACACAAGCTTATTAATGACTGATTGGTACATTGATCAAATGAAACTTAAAACCTATAAAGCAGATGGTTTACCAATTTCATTCGAACATCAGCAATATGTTGCAGACAACAGAGACGCCATTCTATTTAATAAACAAACTGAAAACAGATGGTTACTTAATGATTTTATAAACTTTGCAAAAAGTGAAGACACCATAACCACTGTTGAGATGCAAAGCGGACACAAACTTCATTTCTTTCCAACAAATAAAGTTAGATTTCCTATTGATAAAAATGCTGTGATTGCAAATAAGGTTGTAAATCCGGCGCAAAATGATTCTATTGTTCCTTTTATCGACATCGACTTAAAAGGCGGTGCTTTATATAAGAATCGTCTAATTATGTTTGATATCTTAAACAACAATAATTGGAAAAGACCTATTTATTTTAGCCCAGGAAGTTTTGGAGATGATGATTACCTATGGATGAAAGATTTTCTTCAGCTTGATGGTATGGTGTATAAATTAGTACCTATAAAAACTCCGGTAATTGAAGAAAACTATCCAGATATGGGGCAAATCGATACAGAAAAAATGTACAAACTTGCAACCAATTGGAAATGGGGTAATGGAGAAAGCACTAAAATTTACCATGATCCAGAAACTAGAAGAAATAGTATTTCTTACAGAACCAATCTTTCTAGATTAATGGAATTATTGATAAAAGAAGGTAAAATTGATAAGGCCAAAAAAGTTATTGATTTAGCAATTACTAAGACACCGATAGATTACTATGGTTATTATTTAACACTTGAGCCTTTTGTTGGTGGTTATTATAAAACTGGCGAAAAACAAAAAGCAAGAGATTTAATAACTAAACTCGCATCAAAATATAAAGACAACTTGAGATATTATAGTACTTTCAACTCTTCTGACCAAAGTTTTATGGCTACAGATATTGTTACTGACATTGAGCGTTACAGAAGCTTATTGAAAGTAATGAAAGCTAATGGTGATATTGAATTTTATAACAAAAACAGAAATGAATTTAATAGTTATAATAATCGATTCCCAAGATTTCAACGCGATATGGAATAATTGATTTTATAAAAATAACAAAGTGCCGATAGATTAATTTATCGGCACTTTTTATTTACATTTGAATTATGAATTGGGTAAAAGCACATTGGATATTTAAGAAACTATTTTCAAACTATGTTTGGGACATTCCTAACAATGAAAATAAAGTCTATTTAACATTTGATGATGGCCCAACTCCTGAAATCACAGAATGGACATTAAATCAATTAAAAGAATACAATGCCAAAGCCACTTTCTTTTGCATTGGAGATAACATTGGGAAAAATCCAGAAATTTTTCAGAAAGTAATCCATGAAGGACATTCCATAGGAAATCACACTTTCAATCATTTAAATGGATGGAAAACTAATACTTCAGATTACATTGAAAATGTCAAATTATACGAAATTGAACACTGCAAACTGAACACTGAACACTGCAAACTATTTCGTCCACCTTATGGTAAAATAAAACCTACGCAATCAAAAATTCTTCGAAAATTTGGTTACAAAATAATAATGTGGGACATCATTACTTACGATTTTGATACTAAAATTTCTAAAGAACAGTGCTTAGAAAATGTTTTAAAAAATGTAAAATCAGGAAGTATTATCGTTTTTCACGATAGCAAAAAAGCGTTTTCGAACTTGGAGTATGTACTACCAAGAACGCTGGAATTCTTAAAAGAAAAAGGGTATGTTTGTGAAAATTTAAAATAAATCACACTCCGAACTGTCATCCTGAGCTTGTCGAAGGATTAAACCTGCTCTTGAACTAAACCAATTATAGTATTAGCATCCAATTCACCTGATTGTCTCCACACCATTTGACCTTCTTTATAAATCATAAGTGTTGGTAAACCTTTTATTCGAAGTGCTTCGGCCAATTCTTGGTTTTTATCCACATCAATTTTAATCACTTTTGCTCTATCGCCAAGCGCAGCCGCAACATCTCTAATAACTGGATGCATCGACACTGAAGATTCGTTCCACTCTGTGTAAAAGTCAATTAACACAGGAACTTGAGCATTTATAAGTTCGCCAAATTTTGACATAAAACCTAGTTATTTATATATTCTTTTTATAAAAAAGAAAGTATTAGTAATACAAATGTAGCATTTTTAACTAATTATACTACATTTTTACCTTTTTTTAGTTCAAATACAGTAATTTCAGGCATAATTCCTACTCTTCCAGGGTAAGCATGAAACCCAAAACCTCTATTTACGTAAATATATTTACCAACATTTTCATATAAACCAGCCCATTGTTTGTATACATATTCTACTGGACTCCATTTTATAATTCCTGGAATTTCTATTCCAAATTGAAATCCGTGTGTGTGTCCCGAAAGTGTTAAATGGAAATTTTTAGGATGATCTTTTACTTCTGCATCCCAATGACTCGGATCGTGACTCATTAAAATTTTGAAATCTTCTTTATTCAAATTTTCTGAAGCTTTATTCAAATCTCCAACTTTCTTGAATTTTACACCCCAATTTTCAACACCAACCAATGCAATTTCATCATTACCTTTTTTGATTTTTGTATTTTCATTCAACATTAATTTGAAATCTATTTGTCGGTGCAAATCTTTTATGTCTTCAAAATTTTTATTTTTTGCTTCCTCCGATTTCCAATCTACATATTCACCATAATCATGATTTCCAAGTATAGAGTATTTCCCGAATTCATAATTTTTAATCTTCTTAAAAGTGTCAATCCATGGATGCATTTCTGTTGCATGAGTATTTACAATATCACCAGTAAACAATAATAAATCTGATTCTTGTTCATTGATTAAATCTACTGCATAACTTATCTTTTCAGGATTATCAAAACTTCCACTATGTATATCTGATATTTGCGTGATTTTAAAACCATCAAAAGCTTCAGGCAAATCATCAAAAAACAACGTTTGTCTTAAAACTTTATAATTATATTTTCCAATCGTCATTCCATAAATCAAGGATAAAAATGGAACTGCGGCAATTCCAAGCGCAACTTGACTAATAAACTTTCTTCTTTCAGGTAAAAAAGTATCATTCCCATAATTTGTAAAATAATTCTTAGTTCCTAACATCAATCTAAGAGTATCTTCAAGAAGCATTATAAATGTTATCAATAATTTTGGAACAATAACTAATAACATAACTCCAATGGTCATCATAAACATTTGAGTTTGACCTACGCCTCTATCAAATTTAGAAAAACCATAAAAAACAAACGCCACTGCAAGAACAGAAATTATAATATAAGTAAGTTTAACCCATCTTACTTTAGTAAAAGTTTTAACAGCTTGAAATGCATAAATTTCAATGATTGCAATAATCACAAAAAGGATAATCCAACGTGCAGACATTCTAATATTTTTTGCAAATTAACAAAGAAAGATGTTGCCAAATACTTTTGTTAGTTATATTTTAACATTGGTTTAAATTCACTTAGAAAAGAAACAAAGTTTTTGAAACTTTATCTATTTTTACAAATTCAAATTTTATTTTTATGTCACAAAAACGCCTTTACCTTCTTGATGCCTACGCACTAATCTTTCGCGGATATTTTGCCTTTATAAAAAACCCAAGAATCAATTCTAAAGGAATGGATACGTCAGCCATCATGGGATTTATGAATGCCTTAATGGATGTTATCAAACGTGAAAAACCCGATCATTTAGCCGTAGCTTTTGACAAAGGTGGAAGCGATTACCGTTACGAAATGTATCAAGAATATAAAGCGCATCGAGACGAAACTCCAGAAGCAATTAAAATTGCAGTTCCGTATATTCAAGAATTGTTAAAAGCGATGCACATTCCAATTATGGAAAAAGCAGGTTTTGAAGCTGATGATTTAATTGGAACTTTGGCTAAACAAGCCGAAAAAGAGGGTTACAAAGTGTTCATGGTGACACCTGATAAAGATTTTGCGCAATTGGTTTCAGAAAATATTTTTATGTACAAACCTGCGAGAATGGGCAACGACATTGAAATTTGGGGAATTCCAGAAGTATTAGAAAAATTTGAAATAGAACGACCAGAACAAGTGATAGATTTCTTAGGAATGATGGGCGATGCAGCCGATAATATTCCAGGTTTGCCTGGCGTAGGAGAAAAAACAGCGAAGAAATTCTTAAAAGAATATGGTTCTATAGAAAATCTTTTAGCGAATACACACGAACTTAAAGGCGCGATTAAAGATAAAATTGAAGCCAATGCTGAGTTGGGATTGTTGTCAAAAAAATTAGCTACTATCTTACTCGATTGTCCTGTAGAATTTAATGCCGAAGATTTTGAACTTTCAAAACCTGATATTGAAAAAACGGATGCGTTGTTCAACGAATTGGAATTCCGTCAAATGAAAGTGCAGTTTGACAAATATTTTGGAACAGGAAAGGAATATGACGAAATAGATACGAATGAAAATTCAACTGAAGCAAGCGTAAGTCAAACTACTTTAAAGAAACAAATTACAAAGAAATCTAACGAAGATCAATTTGATTTGTTCGGATTTTCTGATGAAGAAAGTGGTGAAGTGAAAACAAATTTGTTTTACGCAACTTTAGAAACTACCAACCATAATTATACGATAATTCAAGGTGATTTGGGTACAAAATTGTTTTTGCAAAATTTACTCAATCAAACTTCAGTATGTTTTGATACCGAAACCACTGGAATTGACGCTTTGAATGCTGAACTAGTTGGAATGTCATTTTCTTGGCAAAAAGGCGAAGCATTTTATGTTCCTTTTCCAGAAAATCAAGAAGAAGCGCAGATTTTGGTCGATAAATTCAAACCATTTTTTGAAAATGAAAGTATCGAAAAAATTGGTCAGAATATAAAATACGATTTGAAAATTCTTTCTAATTATGGAGTTCAAATCAAAGGAAAATTATTCGATACGATGATTGCGCATTATTTGATAAATCCAGATATGCGTCACAATATGGATGTTTTGAGTGAAACTTACTTAAAATATTCACCAAAATCAATTGAAGATTTAATTGGTAAAAAAGGTAAAAATCAAAAATCAATGCGAGATGTTTCTTTAGAAGAAATCAAAGAATACGCTGCCGAAGATGCCGATGTAACGTATCAATTAAAACAAAATTTCAGTCCGATATTAGACAAAGCCGAAACCAAAAAATTATTTGACGAAATCGAAATTCCTTTAATTCCTGTTTTAGCTTCAATGGAATTGGAAGGTATTAATCTTGACGTTCCATTCCTGAAAGAAATGTCGGTTGAAATGGCAAAAGAAAGTTCTGAATTAGAACAAAAAATATATGAAACCGCTGGCGAGAAATTCAATTTGGCTTCACCAAAACAATTAGGCGACGTTTTATTTGACAAAATGAAAATTGGCGGAGCTAAACAAAAGAAAACCAAAACGGGTCAATATGCCACTGGTGAAGAAGTTTTGAGTTACTTAGCCAACGAACATCAAATTGTAAAAGACATTCTCGAATGGCGTCAAATGGTAAAATTACAAAGTACTTACATTGATGCGTTACCAAATCAAGTTGACAAAAAAACAGGTCGCGTTCACACCGATTATATGCAAACGGTTGCCGCAACTGGTCGTTTGAGTTCGAATAATCCAAACTTGCAAAATATTCCGATACGTACTGAACGAGGACGATTAATTAGAAAAGCATTTATTGCTCGTGATGAAAATTATACCTTAGTTTCTGCCGATTACTCACAAATAGAACTTCGAATTATCGCAGCACTTTCTGGTGAAGAAAATATGATAAAAGCGTTTCAAAACAACGAAGATATTCACAGAAGTACTGCCGCAAAAGTTTTCAATGTTCCATTAGAAGAAGTTACAAAAGAACAACGTAGCAATGCCAAAACCGTGAATTTCGGAATTATTTATGGTGTTTCTGCATTCGGACTTTCTAATCAAACATCGCTTTCTCGTAAAGAAAGTGCCGAGTTGATAGATGCGTATTATGCGACGTATCCAAAACTGAAATCTTATATGTCAAATCAAGTTGATTTTGCTAGAGAAAACGGTTACGTGCAAACCGTTTTAGGAAGAAGACGTTATTTAAAAGACATCAATTCTGCCAACATGATGGTGAAAAGTGGTGCTGAACGAAATGCAGTAAATGCACCAATTCAAGGTTCGGCTGCTGATATTATCAAAATTGCGATGATTAATATTCACAAAAAGTTAAATGAAAAGAATCCAGACGGCTCAGAATGGAAATCAAAAATGTTGCTTCAGGTTCATGACGAACTGGTATTTGACGTCCACAACTCAGAATTAGAAAAAATAAAACCAATGATAAAACACGAAATGGAAAACGCCTTCAAAATGGATGTCCCGTTAGATGTTGAAATTGGTTTTGGGAAAAATTGGTTGGAAGCACATTAATCATCCTATTTTTTTTCCATCAACTTTAATAACATTTCATTTTGCTTTTTTAGTTCTTCTATAGTAACTTTTAAAGATTCTATTTGTTCTTGCTGTTCTTGAATTGCTTTTACTAACACTGGTGTAATTTCAGCGTATCTTACACCTAAATTTTCATTTTGTTTTCTTTCAAAATTTCCTTCCTCATCTTTCGGATACCACGAGTGTGTTTCTACTACCTCAGGTAAAACTTCTTGCAATTGTTGAGCCGAAAAACCCAATTTAGTTTCTTGAAATTGATCGGGAATTGTTGTTTTACCTATACTATTGTTTTTCCATTTGTATGAAATAGGATTCAATTGCATCACTTCTTTCAAACCATATTTTAAATCAACAACCTCTTTTTTAAGCTTCATATCAGAAGTTTGAATGGTTCCATTAGTAGCCCATAGAGCAGTCCATCTTTTTGTAGAACCACCTAAGCGAGTAATGTTATCCACTAATGGATTCAAACTAGATGCTTCAAGCAATAATTCATTTAAACCATCTACAATATATTCAATTGAACCAGTTGCCATTGCTGAGCCACCAGCTGTGCCTTTATAAAAACCAAGAGCAAAATCACGACTATAAGTATCACCTCCAGAATCAACAAAAGTCAAACCATCGTCTCCATCAACTAGAGTTGAACCACCACCAAAATTAATATAATCGTCAACAAAATTAGTTTCCATTATAACTCTATTGGTGCCGTTAAATTTGATTTGTCCAGGAAAAACTGCTGAAGTACTACTATTAAAGTTTAAATCATATGAGTCTAAATTCAAAGTTGTCGCTTGTGTCAAAGTTCCTCCTAATCTAACAGTTCCTGCAGTATTTGTTAATCCATTGGTAAAAGTATATGTACCACTTCCACTTGGTAATGTAACTGAGTTTCCGTTTGAAATTGACAACGTACTTCCTACTACACTTAAAGTTTGGCTATCCGTTCCAGAACCGCCAGAAGCTGTTTGCCAGTATCCATTTCCATTGGCATCGGAAGTAAGGACTTTCCCAGCGCCTTGAGTTCCATCTTCTAGGCGAAAAGCATATGTACCTGGAACTGGTGCAGATGGTATAGTTACAATTACATTATCTATAGCTGCAGGAAATTGATTACCTCCAGAATTATCGTTTCTCCATTCGTAAATAATACGCATACTAGATCCAGCAAAACTACTTACATTCAAAGCTGCATTAGAAAAAGTAGTCCAAGTATTTTGTTGATTGAAATTTGTTCCTACTTGTATTCTTCCAGCGCCAGCAGTAATTTGGGTTCCAAATATAGGTGTAAAAGAAGTTGGAGTTAGCCAAACTCTGAAATAATCAAAATCGGTACCAACTCCTGATCTTTCTCCATTACATCTCCAATCAAACGAAAAAGTAGAAGTAGTTGTTCCAGCCGGAATAGCAACGTCTCTATAGGCAAAAGTTACAGTAGCAGTTGATGTAGTTGCATAGTTATTGGTTGCTCCATTATCATTTGATATATAAATAGCGCTGGAGGGATTTCCAGCTGCAGTTCCATACCTCCAATTATTATTAGTTGCGGTTCCACTATTCAAAAAAGTGAAATCGTTAGTGTTAAAATTTTGGTTTAATAATGTTGTTGTACCTCCACTTGGTAAAGTAGTATTTCCAAAAACATGCAATGTAGCAGTTGGATTTGTAGTATTAACACCAACTTGAGAATACATACCGCATGTAAAAACTACAAAAATAAATTGAACGTAAATTTTTTTCATAAAATTAGGTTTAAGAGGTAAATATATTTTAAGTTTTCTATTTAACATCATTATTTAATATGACAAACGTATTGATTTCTATAATCGTTACAAAAAAACCAATTTATTTTGTAAAATACTTGATGTATTCTTTTTTTTATATT
>CANGUP010000032.1 GCA_947457105.1 Flavobacteriaceae bacterium | reverse complement strand
TTTAAATTTTCAAAATTTCTCCAAATGCTATAATTCTTTGTAGAAAAAGGAAGTGTTGGCTTGCTGTATCGGTTTTTCATTAGTTGTTTTTAATATCATTCATGTCAATGTATCCAGCTTTTAACTCAGTTTGAACGAAAAAGTATTTGAAAAAAGTAAAATTCAATCCAATTTTTGGAGAAATTCAATAACCAGAAACATGAAAATCATCATAACTTTTTTACAAGTACTATAGAATTTATTTTTGGATATAACAATCCTAAACCTATTCCTTTCAGTTACATTTAATTGAAACTTATCGGTATTTGCAATTTTTAAAAACTTTGAAATATCATTAATTCTACAAAATTCTGAATTGATATAATTTAGTCCATCGGTATGCTTAAATGTTAGGAATGGCTGAATTGGAGAAGTATCTAATCCAGTGTAATTATCAGAAAAATTAACAGGAGTGTTATTATACGTTCCATTATATATTGAGCCACTTTACTTTAAGGTAAATTTACACATCCTGAAACATTTGCTATTTGGCGATGTCTAATTACATATTTCATATGATCTAATCCAACTGAAATATTATAATGGTTATTTATGAAGTAACCCATTCAAAATTTGTTTGTGCAATAGTCATTGCTATTGGATTTAAGTAATCAACATGCCAGCCTTTTGGTTTATCATCTGATGAGCACTATGAATTATGAAATCTTAGTTTTGTCCTGTAAAATGAATGTTAGATTTGGTATAGTTTTCTCTATTTCCTCCCCAAAAAAAGTAAAATTTACCTTTGTTATGTCTTGTGTATTTTTCTGATTTAGTTTTTTCTTGTGCTATTGAAAATTGAGAAAAAATAGGCAACATAATAACTATTTTACTTTTTATGTTAAAAAACATTTATTTTAGATTAAAATTGATTTATTGTTTTACGAATAGCTACTAGTTTAGTCATTAAATTCTCAAAGTAATCCAAATGAAGCATATTGGCTCCATCACTTTTTGCATTTGTTGGATCAAAATGTGTTTCGATAAAGATGCCATCAACACCAACTGCTATTCCAGCTTTGGCAACAGTTTCAATCATATCGGGCCTTCCTCCAGTTACTCCAATAGTTTGATTAGGTTGTTGAAGTGAATGTGTTACATCTAAAACAGTAGTTGCATATTGTTGCATGGTTGGAATACCTCTGTAATCAACAATCATATCTTGGTACCCAAACATAGTACCTCTATCAGTTACCATTACATTTTCATTATGACAATCTAATACTTTTTGTACGGCATGTTTCATACTTTCAGGACTCATGAATTGTCCTTTTTTTAAGTTAACTGTTTTTCCAGTTTTTGCTGCAGCTACAACCAAGTCGGTTTGTCTTACTAAGAAAGCAGGAATTTGTAAAATATCTACATATTCTGCAGCCATAGCAGCGTCTTCATTAGTATGTATGTCTGTTACAGTTGGTACGTGAAAAGTTTCAGAAACTTTACGAAGAATTTTTAATGCTTTTTCATCTCCAATACCAGAAAAGCTATCAATTCTTGAACGATTGGCTTTTTTGAATGAACCTTTAAAGACATAAGGAATTTCTAATTTATCTGTTATTGTAATTAGTTTTTCAGCAATTTTCATAGCCATTTCTTCTCCTTCAATAGCACAAGGACCGGCTAATAAAAAGAAATTACCACTTTCAATATGCTTGATTTGTGGAATATTGTTAATGTTCATATTGTATGATTTTGAAGTGCAAATATAATAAGAAAAAACCTTCTAACTTCTTAATTAGAAGGTTTTCTGTTAGCTTATTTGTTCAGAAAAGATAAAGTGTTTAAGAATGATTTTTTATACTAAATCCTTTTGGACAGAGCACTTTTCCTTTCTCATATATATTAATGTAAAGTATTATTTTTTTTTCAGTTCCTTCAAATAAAATTTGATATATATCTAATGTACCTGCTCCGACTGCACTCTTTATAGTTGGAAATGGACAACAAGTATCTATTTTTTCATAGCTGATTTTTTCACCATTTGGACCACTTATCGCATTAAAAAAGTACTCTATATTTTTAGGAGAGTATTTTTCATTTTCAAAGCCAAGGTTTATAGGATAATCCATGTCATATCCATATTTTCCGTTTTTATCATATTCTGTTAGCAAAAATTGCTTGTTTTTCATAGGAGGTTTGATAGCAGAATTATCAATATTTTGTATACTTGATTTAATGCTTCCACAGGAAGATAGCATTAAGATTGAAGTACATAGGAGGAATACAATTTTGCTTTTCATTTTATCGATAAATTAAGAGTATTATATTTTTATTCAAATTTCACAAATAATAATCAAAAATCAAACCATATAGTTATTTTTGTAAAAAAAAAGCGATGGAATTTATTACAAATACTTGGCATTGGTCAATTTCAGGTTTTCTTATAGGATTGGTTATGCTTTCACTTATTTATTTTGGAAAAGTTTTTGGTATGTCTTCCAATTTGAGAAGTTTATGTTCTATGACAGGAATTGGTAAAAAAGTGCCTTTTTTTGATTGGGATTGGAAATCACAACGTTGGAATTTGGTTGTTGTTGCTGGGACAATGTTAGGAGGATATGTAGCAACACATTTTTTATGTTCAGATTCTAATGTTGTAATTAATGAAATAACTATCAAAAAATTACAAAACATTGGGATTGAAGCTCCAAATTCAAAGTTATTGCCTGATTCATTATTTGGAAAAAATGTATTTGAATCTCCAAAAATGATATTATTTCTTTTGATTGGAGGTTTACTTATAGGCTTTGGTTCAAGATATGCTGGCGGATGTACCTCTGGTCATGCAATTTCAGGATTGAGTAATTTTCAGATTCCATCCCTAAAAGCAGTTATTGGCTTTTTTGTTGGTGGACTTATAATGGTCAATTTTATTTTCCCTTTAATTTTTAAATAGTCAATTTATGAATTTAATAAAATACTTGCTAGTAGGTTTTATCTTTGGTGTTGTATTAACAAAAGCAGAGGCCGTTTCATGGTATAGAATTTATGAGATGTTTCAATTTGATTCTTTTCATATGTATGGAATCATTATGACAGCTATTGCTACTGGAGTTGTTGGTATACAAATAATAAAGCGAAAAAAACTAAATGATATTAAAGGACTTCCAATTGAAATTCTTGATAAAGAAAAAGGAACTTTTCGTTATTGGATTGGAGGATTGATTTTTGGATTGGGATGGGCTATGGTTGGAGCATGCCCTGGGCCAATATTTATTTTAATTGGCGCAGGTTTTATCTCTGTTGTATTTGTATTAATAGGTGCTTTATTAGGTACTTTCTTTTACGGATTGATAAAAGATAAATTGCCACATTAAATTATTTCGGCACTTAAACCAGCTTCAAGCAATTGAGTGCATTGAGGTTTTAATTCATTAAAAGGACCAGTTTTTACAGTACATTGTCCTTTGTAATGAACCAATATAGCACATTGTTCAGCTTGTTCTGAAGTGTGTTCGCATACTCGAATAAGTGTTTCAATAACATGATCGAAAGTATTAACATCATCATTGTAAAGTACTATCTCATTGTTAACTCCAATCAATTCCTGAACGGATACTTCTTCTTTTGTTTTTTCTATCGTACTCATAACTATCTATTCTTTTAGAAGATTTAGCAAAAAGTAAAATTAATTATTTTTTAAATATTTTAATGAAACCCAATTGTTTCTTTCAAATTTTTTAACATACGTTAATCCTTTTTCTTTACAAGACGCATCTATAAAAGGAATGTCTTCGTTATAAAATCCGCTCAAAAGCAGTATACCATTTTTATTTAAACAATCAACATAAGTCTGCATATCGTTTAATAGGATATTTCTGTTAATATTGGCAATTATTAAATCGTAGTTTTTGCCTTTTAATATTTCTGCATCACCTTCATAAACACTTATTTCTTTGCAATTATTGCGCTCAGCATTTTCTATTGAATTCAAATAACACCAATTGTCAATGTCAATTGCATCAATTGGTTTAGCACCTTTCATTTCGGCTAATATAGCTAAAATAGCAGTTCCACAACCCATGTCAAGTGTTTTTAAACCAGTAACATCTGTTTCCAATAAATGTTGAATCATCATGTGGGTTGTTTCATGATGTCCTGTTCCGAAACTCATTTTAGGTTCAATAATTATATCAAATTCAGCTTCTGTTTTATTATGAAATGGAGCTCTAACATGACATTTTCCATCAACATCAATTGGCTCAAAATTCTTTTCCCATTCTTCATTCCAATTCACTTGATCTATTTCCTCTATAATGTAAGAAATTTTAAATTCATCAGAACCCAAAATGTAAATATCTCCAAGAACATCTTCAGTCCAAAGGTCTTTTTGAATAAATGCACTAAAGCCAGTTTCAGTTTCAATAAAACTTTCAAATGGTTTTTCACCCAATTCGGCAATTAATATTTCTGATCCTAGTTCTTTTGGTTCAATAGTAAAATGATATCCTAAATAGCTATTTGACATGATATTTTTTTTGCAAAGGTAGTAATGAATTTTGGATAGAAATTGTTTTTCAAAAAAAAACCTAGCACTTTGCTAGGTTAATTATTTATTTTTTTGGTTCATATAAACTAAGTAATCGGTCATATGTCTCATTTAATTTTTGGAAAGACTTCATAATCTCAACATCAGATGCTTTTGTTATAACAAGTTCTGCAACTAACTTAGTTTGTCTTTTTAAAACTACAATTGCTTCATCAGCTTTAGGATTTCTTAAATCTTGTGGCATAGTGTTAACATCTAACGCTTCCGCTTTTTCAACTAAATATTCACATGAATTTTTTATTGGTCCAAAATTTCCTTCACCAGCAGGCTCAAATGTTTTAACTAATAACTCTTGAAAATCATTAAGTTGTGGCCATTTTGAAGCTATTGATTGAGCTGAAACAGTATTTATTGCAAAGAAAAATGCAATTGCGAATAAAGATTTTATTAATTTCATCATTGTAATATTTAAATGTTATGCAATAATAATAATTTTTTTTAAAAAACAGAGTTAAATTTTATAAAATTAAATACACAGTTCATCATTGACTTTCAACATTTCAGTTACTTTTTGTTTTTGTGTTCTTATAGTTGCTGCAACTTTGCTTCATCAAATTACAAACAATCATGAAAACAATTATTACATTTTTAATTTTATTTATTTCATCATTTGGGATTTCTCAAACCACAATTTCAGGTAAAGTTGTAGATGAAAAAAGCAATCCTATAGTTGGAGCCAATATTTACATTGATGGAACATACGATGGTGCAACTTCAAATGAAATTGGTGAATTTAAATTTAGTACATCTGAAAAAGGAAATAATATTCTTGTAATTTCATTTCTTACTTATGAAACTTTAAAAACTACAATTGAAATTGAAACCTACCAAAATAAAACTTTCAAACTAAAAGAAAGTATCAACACATTAGATGAAGTTGTTATTAATGCAGGAACTTTTGAAGCAGGTGATAAATCTAAAAATACGGTTTTAAAACCATTAGATATTGTTACAACTGCTGGTTCTAACGGAGATATTGTTTCGGCTTTGCAAACTTTACCAGGAACACAAACTGTTGGCGAAAGTGGACGATTGTTCGTTCGTGGTGGAGAAGCCGATGAAACGCAAACTTATGTTGACGGAATTCGTGTGGCACAACCTTTTGGTTCGACAACTCAATATTTACCAACTCGTGGACGATTTTCACCTTTTCTTTTTAGTGGAATTTCGTTTTCAACTGGTGGTTATTCTGCCGAATATGGTGAAGCTTTATCAAGTGTATTGTTGTTGAACACAACTGATATGGCAACCGAAAATAAAACCGATATTTCATTTATGACTGTAGGTTTAGGAGTTGCAAATACTCAAAAATGGAAAAAAAGTTCGCTTACATTTAATACAGCTTACATTGATTTAGCTCCATATCAAGTGGCGATTCCACAGAATGTAGATTGGAATAAAGCTTTTCAATCACTTTCTGGAGAAATAGTTTATCGGTACGAATTGGAACGAGGTTTGTTCAAACTTTACACAGCTTTTGACGCATCACGATTTGATTTAAATCAAGAAAGTATCAATTCTGTTGCTAAAACTAGAGTCGATTTAAAAAACAATAATCTTTATGTAAATGCTTCTTACAAAGGAAGTTTTGGTTCAAATTGGCAACTTACAACTGGTTTAAGTTATGGTTTAGGAAACAATAAAATAGGTTTGGATAACCAAAGAATTGAGAATACCGAACATGCTTCACATTTGAAATTAAAAATTAAAAAACCAATTTCGGATAGAATCAAATTGTCTTTTGGTGTCGATTATTTCATAACAAAATTTGATGAAGAGTATTCATTTATAACCAATAAAACTGGCTACGATTCTAATATTTTCGCTGGTTATACTGAAGCTGATATTTTCTTTTCTAAAAAGCTAGCAATGAAAGTTGGAGTTAGAGCTGTAAATAATGATTTATTGAATGAAACTTCAATTTCTCCTCGAACATCATTGGCTTATAAAGTTAGTAAAGCAAGTCAGTTTTCTGTTGCTTATGGCGAATTCGAACAAGCTCCAAGGCAAGATTATTTGAAATTCACTTCTGATTTTAAAAACGAAAGAGCTTCTCATTACATTTTGAATTATCAATTTAGTAAAGACAAACGCACTTTTAAAAGTGAAATTTACTTTAAAGATTATAATGACTTGGTAAAATATGATACTCAAATAGCGCAATACAATTCTAATTTTAATAACAACGGATTTGGTTTTGCAAAAGGATTAGATATTTTTTGGAGAGACAATAAATCAATTAAAAATTTAGAATATTGGGTTTCGTATTCTTATATCGATACAAAAAGAGATTATAGAAATTATGAAGCTGAAGTTACTCCAAATTTTGTAGCTAAAAATAATTTTTCTGTAGTTACAAAATATTGGATAGACGATTGGAAGTCAAGTGTTGGTTTATCTTATAGTTTCAATTCAGGACGACCTTATGACAATCCAAATGAAATGAATTTTATGAACGGAAAAACTAAAAATTTTAATAATGTAAGCATGAGTTGGGCTTATTTGTTAAGTCAACAAAAGATATTATTCATTTCAATAAGCAATGTTTTAGGAACTCAAAATGTATTTGGTTACGATTATGCCAACTCACCTGATTCAAATGGTGTTTTTCAAAGAAAGGAAATAATTCCAACAGCACACAGATTTTTCTTCGTTGGATTCTTTTGGACGATAAGTGATAATAAAAAGGACAATCAATTGGATAATTTATAGTTTACAACTCATCCCAAAAAATCAACATTTCAGTAAGTATAAATTTCACAGCACTTACAAACAGAATACTTTTACATCAGAATTAAGAACAAGATCAAAAATCAATTTCAATACAATTATAAGATTTTATAAATTTATTTAATTTCTTAAATCTGTGTTCCAAAGAAAAAACAATTAATAACAGAATCTGAAATAAATTCAGATTAAAAAATTTAGAAATCATGACCAAAGTTATCATAATATTAGTAGTATTTTTAGTATCCGTTTTATCTGTAAATGCTCAACAGTATGAACAAGGAATGGGAAAAGCATTCGTTACTTGGAGAACAGGAAACGCAAAAGAAGCATCAGCTTTATTTGAAAGAATTGCATCAGCTGAAAAAACAAATTGGTTACCAAATTATTATGTAGCTTTAGTAAATACTACCGAAGCTTTCAATCCAGCAAATGCTAAAAACACAACAGCTTTATTAAACAAAGCACAAACTGCCTTGGATGCAGCAGAATTAATATCGCCAAACAATGCTGAAATTCTAATTTTGCAAGCTATGATAAACACTGCATGGATTGTTCAAGATCCAATGACTAACGGAATGAAACTTTCAGAGCCAACTATTGAATTATATGAAAGAGCATTAAAATTAGCTCCAGAAAATCCAAGAGCTGTTTTTGGAAAAGCAGATTTTGAAATCGGTGGAGCTCAATATTGGGGAACAGATACCAAACCAATGTGTGAGCAAGTTGCAAAATCTATCGAATTATTTGCTAAATTTAAACCAGAAACAGAATTTCATCCAACTTGGGGTTTAGATAGAGCTCAAGAGACATTGAAAAACTGCGGAAAGTAATTTCAAAAATAAAATCTTAAAAAGATGATAACCAAATTAATCAAAGAATTACCAAGAGCAATTTTCATTTCTATAAGCATCTTTTTAGTTCTATTAATCATAAGATTCTTGTCAGGAGTTCGAATTGAATTCAACTCAAGTTTATTAATCAATTTTAGTTATACAACTTTATACGGTTTCATGTTGTACTATGCGAATGCAATTTTATTCATGAAACTTGATGAGATTTTTAGCAAAGAAAGGTTCAATAGTAAAAGAATTCTAATTGGTTTTATAGGTTCATTTATTATTTCGGTTGGGGTAATCTTTTTGTTGAGAATTTTTGAAGATGTAATTATTGAAGGAAGTTCATTAACTTTATTTTTTGAAAAAGAAAAGTTTAGTAATTATTTAGTTACCATTATAATGACATTTGTTGTTACACTTGCTTTTCATACATTTTACTTTTACAAAGCTTACCAAGAAAGTCGCTTAAAAGAACAAAAGATAATTGCCGGAACTGCCAATGCTAAATTTGAAAGCTTAAAGAATCAAATTGATCCTCATTTTCTCTTTAATAGTTTGAATGTTTTAAGTTCATTGATTGAGGAGAATCCTGAAAATGCACAACAGTTTACCACGTCATTATCTAAGATTTATCGCTATGTTTTAGAACAAAAAGATAAAGAATTAGTTACAGTTTCAGAAGAATTAACTTTCGCAAAAACGTATATGAAGTTGTTGAAAATGAGATTCGAAAACAGCATCACTTTTGAACTTCCAACTGATTTTGAAAATCCTGATGCCAAAGTGGTTCCGTTGTCATTGCAATTATTATTAGAAAATACGATTAAACATAATGTGGTTAGTGAAAACAAGCCCCTTCATATCAAAATTTATATAAAAGATAATTTTTTAGTAGTAGAAAATAACCTGCAAAAGAAAGAAGTTTTACAAGATAGAAAAGGTGTCGGACTTCAAAATATAGTAAGTCGTTATGCTATTCTTTCAGAACGAAAAGTCTTAATTGACGAGACTAAAGAAACGTTTGCAGTATATCTACCTATTTTAACAAAACAAATAAGTATCATGGAAACAACAAATACATTTAACGAAAACACTTCTTACTTTAGAGCTAAAGAACGTGTAGAAAAAATAAAAGGGTTTTATGGAAATCTTGCATCCTATTGTTTAGTAATTCCAATATTAATCATCATCAATTTAACCACAAATAGCAATGGATTTCAATGGTTTTGGTTTCCAATGTTGGGTTGGGGTTTAGGAGTACTATTTCATGCTTTTGAAACTTTTGGATATGGAAAATCATGGGAAGAGAAAAAGATTCAAGAAATATTGAATAAACAAAATAATACTAACAACAAATGGAAGTAATTATGAACACTAATAAAGATTTTGAGAACTACCAAAAAGCAAAAAAGCAGGTTGAAGAAATCAAAGGATTTTATTTGCATTTAACATTTTATATAACTTTTAATGCAATAATAATTTTTATCAATTTAAAATATTCATCCAATCATCTTTGGTTTTTTTGGACGACTTTCAGTTGGGGAATTGGATTGTTTTTTCATGCGTTAAAAGTCTTTAACTGGTTTCCTTTTTTTGGAAAAAGTTGGGAAGAAAAAAAGATGCAACAGTTTATAGAAGAAGAAAAGAGCAAACAAAATAAATACGAATAATTATGACGCCAGAAGAGCAAATGCAATACGAAAGAGCACTTAAACGTGTCAAAAAGATTAAAGGTTTTTATACGCATTTATTGGTTTATGTAGTTATAAATTTGATGATTGTAATAATTAATATCCAAAATCTCAAAACCGGTGAAAGTTATTTTAAATTGGAAAATTTCTTCACTGCTTTCTTTTGGGGAATTGGTTTAGTAGCTCACGGATTATCAACTTTTGGTGGTGAAATTTTCTTTGGAAGTGATTGGGAAGAAAAGAAAATTAAAGAGTTGATGGATAAGGAGAAGAGTAGTAAATGGAAGTAATCAGTCGCAGTATTCAGTCACAGTTTTCAGTCGCAGTAATCAGTCGCAGTAATCAGTCGCAGTATTCAGTCGTAGTTTTTTTTATCCGCAACCAGCAACCCGCAACTTATTAAATATGAACATAATAATTATAGAAGACGAAAAACCTGCTGCAAGATTGTTGCAACGCAAGGTTGAAAAATTAGGATTACAAATCAATCAAATGCTTCATTCTGTTGAGGAATCTATTAATTGGTTTCAGAATAATCCGCATCCAGACTTGATATTTTTGGATATCCAACTTTCAGATGGTTTATCGTTTGAAATATTCGAGAATATCAAAATAAAAAGCGCTGTGATTTTTACAACTGCTTACGATGAATATGCACTACGAGCTTTCAAATTGAACAGTATTGATTATCTACTAAAACCAATTGATGAAGAAGATTTAGAAACTGCTGTAAATAAATTTAAAGCAAGAAATGTAGCAACTCCCAATTTGTCATTGGATTTTGAAATGATAAAAAAAATGTTGGTAAATCCAATTGATAGAGAATATAAAAAGCGATTCACTATTAAAATGGGACAACAACTCAAAATGATAACCATTGATGAAGTAGAATGTTTTTATAGCGAAAACAAAGGAACGTATCTTCACACATTTGATGGACGTGACTACTTATTAGATACAACTTTAGAAAGTTTAGAAAACGAATTAGATCCAAATGATTTCTATCGTGTTTCAAGAAAATTTATTATTCCGATGAAAGGAATTAAGGAAATTCAAATGCATAGTAATTCACGATTAAAAGTAATTTTACCAACTTACAAAGACGATGAGGTAATTGTTGCTAGAGAAAAAGTAAGTGATTTTAAAACATGGTTGGGATAAAAAAAGCCATCAATAATTAGTTATTTGATGGCTTTTTTTTGAGAATAATTTATTCAAATAATGATTTGATTTCTTTTTCGGTTTTACCTAATTTTTCTTTTAATTTTCCCCACATTTCTTGTTCTTTTCCTTCTTCATATAACAAATCATCATCAGTTAATTCTGCAAATTTTTGTTTCATTTTTCCTTTTAATTGTTCCCAATTACCTTTAATTTCTTTTGAATTCGGCATAATAATTTTTTTTTATTAATAATTTTTATCTAGTCAAATTTCAGAAATTAAATTTCAAAATTGTTTTACATTTCTAGATAAAAGTTACATAATTACTTAATTAAAATTTTGCGAATTGCAATTAAAAAAAATACTAATAAAGTATAAATAATAAAAAAAGGTACAATAAATTCAATCCAACCCAAAGGCAACATTATGGCAATAATTAGCAATTGAAATCCCAATCCATAAAGCGATAGCAAGGTCATGAACCAATTAGGAAACGTTTTTACTTTGTAAGCATCTTTATCTAAGGCATGAATTATTTTATCAAAAGCGCCATAAACAACAGTATAAATTCCAAATAAAATATCAACCGATTTTTGCGTTTCTCCTGGCAAAGCTTTCGGTGATTTGTATTCAAATACTTTGCTAGTAGTATCGCCACCAACTGATTTATTTCGAAGAATTACATAGTAATAGTTATACAAAGTTCCTTGTAATTGGATTCCAATAAATGCTAATAAACTAAACCAAATAGTTGTTTTTGATACATAACAAATAGTCATTAGAAATAAGAAATTTAGGATAATATCAAAAACGCTATCCAAATATCTTCCTACATATGATGGTGTGTTTTTTAGACGTGCCAATTCGCCATCGGCAGCATCAATTCCAGATTTTAGAACAATAAAAAATGCAGCCCAAAAATACTGTTGTGTTAGAATACAATAAATCGCAATTAAACCCGAAATTCCAAATAAAATGGTAACGTGAATAGGAGTGAAGCGTGTACTTTTTAATTGATTAGCAAGGAATTTTCCAAAAGGTCTTCCGTAATCTGATAAGTCAAGAAATTTATCTTGAGCTGTAAGTTTTGACATTTAAAGTTAAGAAATCAAAAGAATGTGACAATATAGTCGGGCTACAAATATACTTTATAAATTGGATTTTTTGTTATTTGATTCTAAAATCATATAAAACTGATAACCAAATAAAAGCGTAGCTAGCACAATATGAATGGTTTGTGTTCCAAATGGAAAATCAAAATAATACATTGCAATTCCAGATATGATTTCGATTAGTAATAAAATCATAACTAAATTTATTTTTTTAAAACCGAGATTTAGCTTTCTATTTTGAGCAAACAAATAAATATTAACGAGTAAAACTATAATTGAAAAACTACGATGAATATAAAAAGACAAACTCGGATTTTGAAGCCAAAAAACTTCTGGAGCACCAGTTTCTGAAATGGTATCGACATGTTCTCTAACACTTGTTCCTAAAACTACTTGAATGATTGTCAATACCAATGAAATGACTAAAATCCAATTAAATTTTCTGTCAAAAGTTAGTGATTTTTTATTTTTTTGAACCGTATAAATTGTAATTAATTGAAAAGCAACAATCAATAATGCCGCCAACATGTGTGTGGTAATTTTAACAGGATTTAAAACAGAATCTACCACGGTTTTTCCAAGCCAAGCCTGAAATCCCATTAAAACGCAAATTAAAAACGTAAGCAGAATAAGTTTTTTATTGTCTTTCCAAAACCAAAAAGAAAGTATAAAAGTCACAAAACAAGCAATTCCTGCCAAAGCGCCAAACAATCTATTAATATATTCTACCCAAGTATGTAGCGGATTGAAAATAGCATAATCATGTTTTGTATATTTTTCCCAATTGGAAGATTCAAATGTCGACTTTGATATAAAATTAGTTTTGGCAATCAATAACGTTTCGTCTTTTATGATTACTTGACCTTTATCATATTCTTTTCCAGCAGTAAAAAGTAATTCCGACTCTTGAGTTGGCGGAATGTAATATCCAAAACATTTTGGCCAATCAGGACAACCCATTCCCGATCCAGTTAATCTTACAAATGCACCAGCAAAAATAACAAGATAAACTAGAGCTAAAGCAATTTTGGCTGATTTTAAAAAGTATTTTTTCATCAATCTTATTTTAACAAATTTATTTTAATGTTTTAATTCCAAAACTGTAACAAAAGTTAATCTTTACTTATTATTTTATACTTTTTTTAATCCTAATTTTTCTGCTCTTTTTAGAACAAAATCATAAGCTGCTTGATATTCATTTGGAATTTTTCCGTCTAAAATGGCTTCTTTTACCGATTCTTTCAACATTCCAATTTCTTTTGAAGGCTTTAAATTGAATAGTTCCATAATTTCTTCGCCAGAAATTGGCGGTTGAAATTGACGCACATGATCGCGTTCTTCAACTTCAATAATTTTCTTTCGAACGATATCAAAATTATTATGGTATTTTTTGAATTTAGTTGGATTTTTAGTTGTGATATCAGCTTCACAAAGCGTCATTAAATGATCTACATCTTCACCAGCATCAAAAACCAAACGTCTTACAGCTGAATCAGTTACAATATCTTCAGCCAAAACAATTGGACGTGAACTCAGCATAACCATTTTTTGAACAAACTTCATTTTTTGATTCAATGGCATGTGCAATCTTTCAAAGATTTTTTTTACCATTTTTCCACCAAGAAATTCGTGTCCGTGAAACGTCCAACCTTGTTTTTTGTTGAATTTTTTTGTTGGAGCTTTTCCAATATCGTGCAATAAAGCTGCCCATCTTAGCCAAACATCATTAGTATTCGGACAAATATTATCCACGACTTCTAATGTGTGATAAAAGTTATTTTTATGAGTATGACCTTCAATTTCTTCCACATTATTCAACGCTGTTAATTCAGGTAAAATAATGTCTAAAAGTCCTGTTTTATATAAATGTAAAAACCCAATTGATGGTTTATCAGTTGATAGAATTTTGTTTAACTCATCCACAATGCGTTCTCCAGAAATAATATTGATTCTATCTTTATTTCTAGAAATAGCTTCTAATGATTCAGCTTCAATTTCAAAATTTAATTGCGTTGCAAAACGAATTCCGCGTAACATTCTTAAAGGATCATCAGAATAAGTTATATCAGGATTTAAAGGTGTTTTGATGATTTTATTTTCTAAATCAGATAAGCCATTGAATGGATCAACCAATTCACTATAATTTCTTTCATTCAAAGAAAAAGCCAAGGCATTTATGGTAAAATCACGACGGTTTTGGTCGTCTTCCAATGTTCCATTTTCTACAATAGGATTTCTACTGTCTTGATTGTAGCTTTCTTTTCTTGCACCAACAAATTCAATATCAATTTCTTTGTAACGAAGCATTGCTGTTCCGTAATTTTTAAAAACTTGGACTTTAGGTTTGTTAGGTAATAATTCAGAAACTTTCAATGCCAAATCAATTCCCGAACCTACAGCAACAATATCAATATCTTTTTTAAAATCCCTTTGAAGTAAAAAGTCACGAACAAAACCGCCAATAACATAACTATCAACATTAAGTTCTTGGCTTGCCTGTGCAATTATTTTAAAAATAGGATTATTTAGTGCTTTGGTGTAGTTCATGGTTTTGTTTTGGCCACTGATTCACAGATTTTTAATAAATTATTTTATGATTCTTTTGTATTCAAGTGATGTTTTGTTGAAATTTACTAGAATAGCAAGTCTATGACCTGAAACGTGCAAATAATTTAAACATTGTGAAATGTGTTTTTCATGCAATGAGTCTGTAGATTTAATTTCTATGATAATTTTATCTAATACTACAAAATCTGCATAAAATTTATGATTTAGAATTATATCTTTATAATGAACCAAGTATTCTTTTTCCCTTTCAAAATGAAAATTTATTTTACTTAGCTCATATTCAAATGCATCTTTATAGACAATTTCTGAAAAACCTTTTCCAAGATTTTTATGAACTTCAATTAAAGCTCCAATAATTTTATAAGTATCTTCTTCGTATAAAAATTCAGACATTATATTTATTTTAATCTGTGAATCTGTGGCTATAAAATTTACTTTCTAATAATTTTAACTTGATTATCCAAAGAAAGCTTAATAATAGTTGATGGATTTTTGCAAACTTTATCGCGGTGCAAATTTACTACATAGTCAACACCTTTAATAATTTCTGGACTAATTTCTTTAAATGTTTTTGGTGTAACATTTCCAGAAACGTTTGCCGATGTTGAAACTAGTGGTCGTTTCATGCGTTCCATTAATTTGAAACAAAAAGGTTCTTTTACTAATCTTACACCTAGCGTTTTATCTTCAGCAATAATATTTGAAGCTACATTTCTAGGGTTATCAAGAATTAATGTAGTTGCTTTTTGCTTTTCTAATTCACCATCAGTTGGATTAGATAAATCCCAAATTTCCCAAGCTAAATCTGGAATTGCTGAAAAAACATTATACATCATTTTTTCACCATTCATGAGTACAATCATATTTTTTGAATCGTCTCGCTGTTTTAAAGCATAAATTTTCTTAACAGCTTCTTCATTAGTAGCATCACAACCAATTCCCCAAACCGTATCTGTGGGATAAAGGATGATGCCACCATTTTTTATGACTTCGTAGGCGTTGTGAATTTCGGTGTTCATTATTTTGATTTGAATAAATTTATAAATGGTAATTCAATATATTTATAACTGATTTGACTTATTAAGACAATTGGAACTATGCAAAAAGCAATTATTAGCCAATAATTATTGTCTGAAAGTTGTGCTGCTTGATGGTAACCAATTACAAATCTAAAAACTATAAACAGTACAATTCCATGCTGCAAATATAAGCTATAAGTTATTTGTCCTAATAATCTTGAAAATGTATTTGAAAAAATTCCAAATATTGAATTTCCAGAAGCTATAATTATAAAAAGTAGCGTTGAAAATACCAAAGGCAATATATCTTGTCCGTTATTGAAAAAATAGACTAAAATGAAAACCAGTATTAGAAATATAAAACTGTATTTTTTACTTTTGAGATTAACAGATTTTTTCTGAATTAATAGTGCCGCAATAATCCCTCCAAAAAAGGGTACGAATTTTTTAAAAGTGACATGATTTATTATGGCAATTGTAATAAAGACAAGAGTATAAATAATCAAATTTTGTTTACTAACTTTTATTTTGAACAACAATGCAATTAGTGGTAAAATTAAATAAAAAAGCCATTCATAAGGCAAAGACCAAGTTACTCCTGCATTAATTAAATAGGTGTTTTTAATATTATTAATGTCATTTGGGCCACCAATCGTAAAAAATAACCAACCTATACTATTCCTAAAATTTGATAGTATCGAATCATTTGATTGAAAATTTGATACTATGGAAACGATTAAAAAAACTAATATAATTGAAAAGAAATAAGCCGGAAATAATCTAAAAAACCTTGATGTAATATACTTTTTCCAGTTGATTGTGTTGTTTTTTGCATTTATCAATTTTGTTATAAAAAGAAAAGCTGTAATCATAAAAAAAAATGCCACACTAGTTTGACCGAGTTGGTTAAATAGATTCGATTTTGGCTCTTTCCATTCTTGAGTTTTGATGAAAACCGACCAAATGTAGCTGTGATGCAGAAAAACAAAAAATGCTAAAAAACCTCTTAATCCATCAATTTCATTGTATTTTACAATTGTTAAATCAATTTTAATGAGTTTATTGGTTACAAAAACTGCTATAAATAAAACCAAAAATAAAAAAGGAAGAAAAAGATAGCTAGAGTTCAGCATTTATTGTTTTAAATATTTATAGTCATCAAAGATAAATTAAAATAAATGAGTGTTCCTTCTGTTGTTGTATATAAAATAAAATTGTATTCATTTATAGTTTTCATAACTGTGTAGGAACATTTAGGAATCATTCTGTCATGAGTTTCGATCATGATTACTTTGGTTTTTGGCAACCAATTTTGATAATCATTTTCAAATAATTGTTTTTCAGCACCTTCGATATCAATTTTTAATAGGTCAATAGTTTCCCAATTTTTATAAGACATGATTTCATCTAATGTAACCGATTCAATATCATGATTTTCAGTAACAACTACTTCTCTAATTTGAAAACTGTTTGTAGCATTGTAGGGATCTTCAATTTTAAAGAATGTTTTTTTGTTGAATAATGCATTTTGAAATAACTCAAAATTAGAAAACCCAAACGTATTCTTTTTTATAGCCTCGGCATTACCATTTTCAATTTCAATTGCAACAATTTCTGCACTTGGGTATTTTAATTTAAAGAATAGTGAAGCCAAACCAACATTTGCACCAGCATCAACTATTGTTTTTGGTTCAATAGGTAAGTTTGTATTATATAAGTTTGTTAAAAATATTTCTTCAAAAGTTTCTAAATCTTTGCTGTTTTTTCTAAGATGTATATTCCTTTTTAGAATTGGTAGTTTTATAACTTCCTTTTTATTTATTATACCTACAACGATAGCTAAAGCATCTCTAAATTTGAAATGATTTTTTAATAATTTTAATAGAACTAGTTTTTTTAACATGGTTTTTAGCTTAGTGTTATAATGTTTTGAATTATAAAATCCTTTTTCCTTTTTTCTTGTCTTTCATCTTTCTAAAGAAGTACAAAATCGGATTGCATTTCTTCATTTTTTTATCATCTTCAATATATTTTACTAACAACATTTCTTTTATTTCTGAAAAGATATTACTGTTATATTTTTCATTGAGCTTTTTATATTTGTTATATTGAAAAAAATAAGCTCTTGTGGTTATCTTATAATCTTTGAATGAATTTGGTTTCTTGTTTTCAAGAATCAAATTATAACTGTTTAAGTTTTGTTTTCTTATTCTTGAAATTTTATTAACGTTGCCCAAACCAAGTTGCTGATTTTGATGTATTCTGTAGGAAATTAAATTTTCAGTTGAATAATAAAGTGTTTCTCTATTGGCTAATTGAAAAGCTAACCATTCATCGTGAATAAAATCATCACCAGTTTTAAAAGGAATAGAAAATGCTTTAACTTCTTTTTTTATACATAAAGTGGCACCTGTTAGATAATTACCTTTATTGATTAATAGTTTTTTTATATTCTTTGGATTGAAATTTTCATTTTCAAAAAAAGAAACAAATTCCCAAAGAGTTAATTTATCATAAATTCTATTATCGTTTTCATCAATAAAATTGGCATTGGAAAATACACCTTCTGCTTTTTTATTTTTGTTAAAAATGGCAAGAGTTTTTTCTACTTTATCATTTCTCCACACATCATCTTGATCGGCTAGAAAAATATAATCGCCTGTTGTGAGTTGAATTGCTTTTTCAAAATTAGCATTGCTTTTTAAATTGGTCTCATTTATAAAAAGCTTAAATAAAGATGGATATTTTTCTGTGTATTTGTTTATTATATTAACAGTGTTATCTTTTGAGCAATCATCACATAGTATAATTTCATCTACAGTTATTGTTTGATTTACTATTGAATCTAACTGTTTTTGGATGAATTTTTCACCGTTATAAGTGCAAAGTGCAACAGAAATTTTACTTTTCATAATTAAAATTATTCGATGATTTTACCCATTTTATTGTTTTTATAATCGTCAAAAGCTTTTCGTTTGTATTTTAAAACTGTAAAAAGTTCATTTGAATATTTTATGTTTTTTGAAATATGGTAACTTTGATTTTTTACAAATTTATAAATTATTTCAGGAAGTAGTTTTCCATATTTATTTTTGATATAAAGCATATTTCTATGCATATAATAAACTCTTAATGAAGAATGAACTGAAACATATTTTTTAAACAAATATAAAGTAAAAACAGAACCTCTTTTGGTTCTTATTCCCAATGTGTGATTAAAGAAAATCCTCCCGAATTTTATGTTTTTAAAACCTTTAGATAAAGCTGAGTAGCAGTACTCTATGTCAACTCCATCAATGAATAAGTTTTCGTCAAATCCGCCAATTTCATTGAATAATTTTAAATTTATAATAGATGCAGAAGTTATTAAATGGTCTACTTCAATATATTCAGGAGTTCTATCATTAATATCATTTTCAGCGTATTCTAATCCATAAACAGCTGCTTTTTCCTTTTCTTTAAAATTCAGAATAGCATTAAAATACTGGTCAATGTTTTCTTCAATAAAAGACGAATCCTGATCCATTGTTAGTAAATAGTCAAAATCGTCGGAAATGGCTTTTTTGCAAGCTTCATTTAATCGTATAGCTATTCCTTTATTATCGTTGTTCCAAAAATAGCTTACATTTTCAAAGTTTTGAAATAAATTTTCATTGCTTTTGCCTTCTGTATTCTCAAATATATAAACTTTTTTTACCTTATTTACATAAGTTAAAATATTAGCAATATCTTCCTTTTTAGGATTGTATAATATGACGCAAGCTGCAAAATTATTCTTCATATTATAATTTTCGTTTACCTAAAATAGTATCAATTAATGAAGTCATTTGATATTGAAGTGGAAAAAATATTTTCATAGCACTACGTAGTTCATCTAACTCTTTACCCGATTCAATAATTAGATTGCTTAAATTTAAAAAATCAAAATTATATTTTCTTAAATTTATCAATCCTTTTTCTTTTAAAAACATTTTTTTTAATAAATATCTATAGTCACTGAATTTTTTTGGTTGTTCTAAGCCCAATATAATTCTTTTTTTGTGAGTTTTTTTTTCAATTTTATCAAGATTTTTCATTCCAACTTGTTGGCTGTTGTGAATTCTATAGGAAATTAAATTCTCTTTAGAGTAAAATAATGTTTCTCTTAATGCCAATAATGTTGCAATCCATTCATCATGTAAATTTTCCTCTGAAAATGGAACGATAAACGATTTTACTTCTTTCTTGATGCACAATGTAGCTCCAGTAACTACATTTCCGTTTTTAGCAATTATATCAAAAAAATTTAGTGGCTTCTTAAGTTCCTTTTCAAGAAAAAATACTGAGTCCCAAATAGTTTTATTGGTAAAAACAGCATTGTTTTCATCAATTAAATTGGCATTTGAAAAAACACCTTCGGCTAATGGATTTTCTTTAAAAACCGCTAAAGTTTTTTCAACTTTTTGAACATACCATACATCGTCTTGGTCGGATAGAAAAATAAAATCACCGGTGCAAAGTGAGATGGCTTTTTCAAAATTTTTGGTACTTCTTAAATTAATTTCATTTTCAACAATAACAATTGCGCTATTTTCTGATTGAAGTTTTTTTAAAATTTCAACAGTTTTATCTGTAGATTGATCATCACAGACAACAATTTCATCAACTTTGATAGATTGATTCAGAATAGAATTTATTTGTTGTTCAATAAATTTCTCACCATTAAATGTGCAAAGTGCTACAGATAATTTCATTGTTAAATTTCTTTGATTTTTTGTTTGGCTTTCAATGATTTAGAAAGAGGCGCACCAGCCAAAAGGACTGTTAATAAATACCAGTATTTTGGTTTGAATAATGTACTGAAAATGTAATTTACTCGCAAGTAATTCAATAAAAACCAATAACTTAAATAACCATAGTGCTTTCTAATAATATAAAGCAGTGAAATTTTTAGTTCAGTTTTAATTGTGATACTTTGTGGTGTACTTGCTCCATGGTAGTGAACATATTGTGCTTCAGGAATTAAATAACACGATTTTCCTATTTTTTCTAATCGCATACACAAATCAGTTTCTTCATAGTAAAGAAATAGGTTAGTGTCAAATCCGCCAACTTCGTTGAAATCTTCGGTTCGTGTGAACATAAAACTTCCTTGAACGTAGTTTACTTTCTGAGGATTAGTATATTCAAATTTTCTTTTAGGATATTTTTTTGGATTTACTTTTTCTAGAAAATCTCTACCAAAAAGTTCTTTAGAAATAGAGGCAAAATGATCAAAAGCAACCATTCTTTTTCCAGTTTCTGTAAACGATTGACCTCCAACCATTGCAATAGAATTGTCTTTTTCAATAGCAGTTTTTAAGATAGAAAAACAATCGTTTAAAAACAAAGTATCATTGTTTACAAAAGCAACATATTTGGCATTTACGTACTGATAACCAGCCATGTTTCCGGCTCCAAAACCAGTATTGATTTTACTTCTTACAAGTTTAAGATTTTTGAAAGAATGTGATTTGCAAAAATCTTCTAATAGATTATAGTCAGCAATTTGAGAGCAATTATCAACAACTATAATTTGATAATTCAAATTTGTAGCTGTTTTTTCCACAATACTATCAATGCATTCTTGGGTAAGTTTGCTCGAATTGTAATTTATTATTATTGCTGCTATATCAAACATTTAGTGACGTTTTATTATTCAATTTTTCTGTATAACATCCAAAGTTGCAAATACCTTTTAAATACAGAAAAGGCATGAACATAAGCTAAAATAAAACCTTCCTTACCATCTAGAATTCCTAAACGGAATAAATATTGCCATAAAAAACGATATAATGGTCTGAAAATAAAATGATAAGCATTTGGTTTTCTTTTTTTGTTATATAGATTTTCTGCTTGAAGTTTACTATATAAATTTAGCTTATCGTTGTAGTTATCAAAATTTTTATAACTAAAGTGATTCAGTTTATTTTTAAGAATACCAATGGTACCATTCGCTTTAACTTCTTCATGAACTAAGCCATTGTATTGACAGAAATTTTTATTAAAAAGACGCACCGCTTTATCGCTTTGCCATCCACCAAAATGGATATGTCTTCCCATAAAAAAGAAATTTCTTTTCACAAAAAAGGCTACATCTTCTCCAGGATTTGCAACAATTTCTTGAATTTCATTTTCTAATTCTTTTGTAATAATTTCATCTAAATCAAAAAATACAATCCAGTCGTTCTTCGCTTGACTGATGGCGTAATTTCGTTGGTCAGAAAAGTTAGTAAATTTTCGCTCAATAACTTTTACACCCATATTTTTTGCAATTTCTATAGTGGCGTCGCTACTTATAGAATCTACAAAAATGATTTCATCTGCAAAAGACAAGCTTTCAACATATCTTTTTACGTTAACTTCTTCATTAAATGTAATGGCTAAGGCAGTTATTTTGGGTATAGCGTTATTTTTAGACATATAAATAGATGAAATATGACACAAATATAATATTTTTACACCAATAGTATTTTCAAAATTGAATTTGTGTCAAGATTCCCTGTTTTAATGTATCATAATATTACCCCAAACGATGATTTAAGTTTGGGTTTGACGATGTCTACAAGTAAATTTGAAGAACAATTAGACTATTTAAATAAAAATAATTACACTTCATTATTTGTGTCGGAATTGGAACAAATGAAGTCAATTTCATCAAAATCTGTGGTTATAACTTTTGATGATGTTACCGAGAATCAATTGTTGTATGCCCTGCCATTGTTGATAAAACATAATGTAAAAGCAACTTTTTTCATTCCATTTTCTTATATAGGTAAAACAGATTTATGGAATAATGGTTCGGAGAAAATAATGACAATTGACCAATTAAAATCATTAAATTCATCAATTATAGAGTTAGGACATCATTCTTTTTATCACAGAAAATATTCAGATATATCAGAGCAAGAAATTGAGACCGATTTTGATAAAAGTTTTGATTTAATTGCTAAAAACAACTTAAATGTTTATCCATCATTAGCTTATCCTTATGGTAATTATCCTAAAAAAGGACTCAAAAAGGATGTGTTTTTTACGATTTTAGAAAAAAAAGGAATAAAAATGGCTTTCAGAATAGGAAATAGAGTTAATTCTTTTCCTTTACAAAGTAAATTTGAAATACAACGAATTGACATTAAAGGTCAAGATACCTTGTTAAAATTCAGATGGAAACTAAAAATTGGAAAACTAAGTTTGTTTTAATCTTTATTTTATGTCTTTCTCAATAAGTATCATTTTAACATATCTTGAGAAAACCCCATAAGCATTGATACTTGCTAAAGCAAGACCAGGAACGCCATCAAGAAATCCTCTTTTCAAAATATAAGAAGAGAAAAATCGGTATAAAGGTTTGAAAAACAAATGAAAGATAGTTACTTTTTTCCCTTTTTTAAGTGAAGTATTAGCTTGAAACCATGAGTAAGAATCTTTCTTTTTTATTAAATGAAATAAACCTTTGTAGGTATAGTGAATCATGAAGTTTTTTAAGTTGCCAATGTTTCCATCAACATGTAATTTTTCATGAACATCACCAGTGAATTTTACATTTTTATTTTTAACTAATCTAACTACTTTGTCAACTTTATGATAAAGAAAACGATTCATATAAAAATGAGGAAAACTCAATTTATATCCAGAATGTTGGTTCTTTTCAATAGTGGAAACAATTTCGTTTTTAAGTTTTTGAGAAACACGTTCGTCAGCATCTATAAAAAGTATCCAATCTCCTGTAGCATATGATATGGCATGATTTTTTTGATTGGAAAAATTATCAAATTTACGTTCCAAAACCTTACAACCATATTCAAGAGCTCTTTCTTTAGTTCCATCTTCACTAAAGGAATCAATCACTATAATTTCACTAGCAAATTCCACTGACTTTAGAGCATCGTCTATGTAGTCAATTTCATTGTATGTAGGAATAATAACCGAAAGAGTGGGCATTAATTTTGCTTTTTTGTAAGTACAAATTTAATAAAATTAGGTTACCTTTGCCGAATTATGCAAAAGAATATTTCAGTAATAGTAGTAGCTAACGATAATTTCGAGTCACTTGAAAAAGTAATTTGGAGTTACAATACTCAAGCTTTTAGAAATTTCGAAATGACAATAGTAAATCAAAATTCTGATGAAACTATTTCAAAATCAATTACATCCATTCAAAAAGAAGTTTTTTTTCCAATTGTTTTATTGAACTTTAACAAAGAAAATAATGGTGATGATTGTTTGAAAAAAGCTATCGAAATAGCGTCTACAAATTATATTTTAATTACTAATTCTGATTGTTTAGCAAGACCAGATTTTGTAGAACAACATATTAAAAATAGAGTAGAAGGTTATTTTTTAAATGGTGTTTCTTACTCAATAAATGCATTGGTTTCTAATAAAATTTCACAAGAAATAATCTATTCTTCCAAGTGTTTTCAAATGTCTTGGTTAAAATCAAAAGGAATTGGTTTTTATAAAAGTTTTATGATTTCTTATAGCGGTTTGTTAAGTACATTTTTGGATGCTATTTTTTCTAAAAATGATATTTCAAGTGACAATCTATCTGGTTGGAAATCAGATTTTATCCAAATTAATAGTTTTACTAATTTGAAAATTAATAATTTGAAGGAAATTGATTTAAAGCAAAAAAATATTAAGAGTAAAGCAATACTTTTAAAATTACAAAATTAATAAAAGCATCATTTTTGATAGAGGTAATTTTGAATATAATATTCTCTATCTTTGATAAATAAAAAGAATTTCAATTCAAAATATTTTGGATAACAATATGAAAATAACAGTTATAATAAGTACCTACAATGCAGAAGAATGGCTTGAAAAAGTACTAATTGGATATAGTGTTCAAACATATAAAGATTTTGATATAATTATTGCTGATGATGGTTCGCGACCTTCTACAAAAGAATTGATTGATTCTTATGCTAAAGATTATCCAGTGCCAATTAGACATTTATGGCATGAAGATTTAGGATACAGAAGACAAGAAATTCTAAATGTTGCCATTGTAGAAGCCAATCATGATTATATTTTAATGACTGATGGCGATTGTATTCCTAGACAAGATTTTGTTGAAGTTCATGCAAAATTAGCTGAGAAAGGTAAATTCTTATCTGGAGGTTATTGCAAATTACCAATGACAACTAGTAAGGCAATTTCAAAAGATGATATAGTTTCTGGTAGATGTTTTAATGTAAGTTGGTTAAAATCTATAGATAAATTAGGTTTTTCAAATACGTTAAAATTAGGAGCTAATAGTTTGATAGGTAAATTTTTAGATATTATTTCACCAACCAATCCTTCGTTTAACAATTGTAACTCATCAGGTTTTAAAGCCGATATGATTGCCATTAATGGATATGATGAACGAATGAAATATGGTGGTCCGGATAGAGAATTTGGTGAACGTTTAGAAAATTATGGTGTAAAAGGTAAACAGATTAGACATAAAGCTATAGTTTTGCATTTAGATCATGCTAGAGGATACAAAACTCCTGAATCTTTAGCAGCAAATTTAGCTATAAGAAAAGAGGTTAGAGATAAAAAGATAGTTTGGACTAACTTTGGAATAAAAAAATAACAGTTTTACACTATGCGAATATTAGTTACCGGAGCAGCAGGTTTTATTG
>CANGUP010000031.1 GCA_947457105.1 Flavobacteriaceae bacterium | reverse complement strand
GATAAAGCTTACCTAAGAATTGCTGCTGAATGGAGTAAACTTTCTTATTGTAAGCGCAAGCAAGTAGGCGCAATAATTGTCCGCGACCGAATGATAATTTCCGATGGCTACAACGGAACACCTTCAGGATTTGAAAATTGCTGTGAAGACGAAGAAGGATTAACACAGTGGTATGTGCTTCATGCTGAGGCAAACGCTATTTTAAAAGTGGCACGTTCTACACAATCGTGCGATAATGCAACTTTATACATTACACTTTCACCATGCAAAGAATGTAGTAAACTAATTCACCAATCAGGAATCAAACGAGTGGTTTATCAAAACGGTTATCGCGACACTTCAGGAATTGATTTCCTCGTAAAAGCAGGAATCGAAGTTTCTCAAATTGAAGAGTTAGATTAAGTTTTATAATGTTTTAGGAAATAATAGGATATGTTTAACGTTCCTATACTATAAACCTTTGTAATTTTAACAAGCTAATTAATTGTTTTTCATGAAAATTAATAAAATCTATTTACCATTACTTTTTTTCTCGTGCGTAGCGCTTGGCATTGTCATTGGTGGTTTGATTAATTATCCTGTGGCAAAGCCTTCTTTGTCTAAAAATGATTATAAAACAAAACTAAATAAACTTATTAATTTTATTGATAATGAGTATGTTGATGATGTTAAAACCGATTCCATTGTAGATTTAACGGTCAATAACATTCTTGCTAATCTTGATCCACATTCCGTTTATGTTCCGCCAAGTGAGCAAACTGCTGTTGCTGAGAACATGAAAGGTAATTTCGTTGGAATTGGTGTAAATTTCTATAATTATAATGATACTATTGCCGTTATAAAATCAATAGAAAATGGTCCAGCAGAAAAAGCCGGAATCAAATCGGGTGACAGAATTTTGTATGCTGATAATTTCAAACTTTTTGGTAAAAAACTAAAAAACGAAGTGCTTTATAGCAAATTAAAAGGCGAAAAAGAATCGGAAGTTACCTTAACAATTTACAGAAAATCTGAAAATAAAAACCTAAAAATTAAAGTAATACGTGATATCATACCTATAAAAAGTGTTGATATTGCTATCCTATTGAATAAAACCACAGGATATATAAAAATCAATCGTTTTGCTGAAACTACAGCCGATGAATTTCATACAGCTATACTGAAATTGAAGAAAAGTGGCATCAATTCACTTGTAATTGATTTACGTGAAAACGGTGGCGGATTTATGGAAATGGCAGTAGAAATTGCTGACGAGTTGTTGAAAGATAAAGAATTAATAGTTTTTACTAAAAACAAAAAAGGAAGTATAGATAAAACTTTTGCAACAGACGAAGGAAACTTTGAGACTGGAAAAGTAGCTGTTTTGATTGATGAAAATTCAGCTTCTGCAAGCGAGATTTTAGCTGGTGCTATTCAAGACAACGATAGAGGTTTGGTTTACGGAAGACGTTCTTTTGGAAAAGGATTGGTGCAACGCGAAATGGGTTTTGATGACGGTTCAGCAGTGCGATTGACGATTGCAAGATATTACACACCAAGCGGAAGAAGTATTCAAAAACCATATGAAAAAGGTCATACAGACGAATATTACAAAGAATCGGAAACGCGTTTTGAAAGTGGTGAATTGTATGAAAAAGGCAAAATAAAAATTGCAGATTCCTTAAAATTCAAAACTAAAAAAGGAAGAACTGTTTATGGAGGCGGTGGAATTGTTCCAGATGTTTTCGTGCCTTTAGAAGCAGAACACGGTCAAGAAAGTTTAGAATACATACTGCAAACAGGTATTGTTGGGCATTTTGTTTTTGAACAATTAGACCAAAATAGAAATGCTTTCAAAGGAGACGATTTTCAAAAGTTTCAAGCTAAAATGATGCATAATGAATCTTACATCAATTTATTCGAAAAATACCTTTCTAAATCAGGTTTAGATATTAGTTTGAACAAAAGCAGAGCATTAGTAAATCGTTACATCACTGCTGAATTTGCTCGACAATTGTTTGGAGAAAATCAATATTACCAAATTATTTTGAAAGAAGATAAAATGGTGAAAACAGTTTTGAAAAATTAAATTGATGAAAAAGTATTACCTTTTATTTTTTTTTATCATTGTAAATTATTCTTTTTCTCAAGAGTACTATTCCTTTAATGATAACATATATAATGAAAAGAATTTTAAAATATTTTTAAAAAGCCAAGAGAAAGGGAAAAGTAAATTTAAAGCTCATTTTATTCCAAATAAAATAGAAAAAGTAAACGATTCATTAATCAAATACGGTTCAATATTTTTTCTACCAAGAGAATACGAGTTGGACAAAATTTACGATAACTTATTAAAACCGCTTCCTGAATTTAAAATAGAAAAGCAAAAAGGTGGCTATTTTAGTTCAGATAGTTTAGTTGGAAAACCTACAATAATTAATTTATGGTTTACAAATTGTTCGCCTTGCATTGAAGAAATCCCCATTTTAAATGATTTAAAGAAAAAATATGAAGATAAGATTAATACAATTGCGATTACTTTTCAAGATAGAAGTAAAGTAATGCTGTTTAATCAATTGTATAAATTTGATTTTGAAATATTAATTAATGCTAAAAAATACATTGATTCACTTGGTATAAACGGATATCCAAAAGTTATTTTATTAGATAAAAACAATATAATAAGACAAATTCCCTTTGGAATTTATGCAAGAGATAAAAATTCAAGCGAATTTCTATTAAAAGAATTTACCAAACAAATAGATATATTATTAAACGAATAAACCTAATTCCTTATAGAATCGTGTGCTTGACTCGAAATTCCATCATTCCACAACGTTAGAATATCGGTTGCTACGGCAGCGCCACTTCCGGCAGCAATTGCTAATTGACTTCTGTGTCCAGCAAGAGTTCCAGCTACATAAATTCCTTCTCTAACTTTATGGTCATCATTTTTTAATTGGATGCGTTGTTTTTCAGGAATTGCTTTTTTGTGAGGTTCTACAAAGTGCATTAAACCTTCAATTGCAAACGTATTTGCTGAGCCAATTCCAACGACAATTGTCTTCGTTTGATAAGAACTTTTATTAGTAATCACATTAAAATTTGGATAATCACCTTCAATTTTAAGTACTTTTTCGTTCTCAATTTGTTCTACGTGAGGATATAAATTTTGAAGTTGTTCTAAACTTTCAGTTAAAAGTTCTGAACCTAATTTTCCTGCAGGAATTCCGTATGCATTATTAAATAAAGCTTCTTGTAAAGAAGATGTTTTTTGATGTGTAATAATTCCGATTTTTTTATCTCGAGCAAAGGCTTTTTTATAGGCCGAACCTAATACTAGTGCACAAGAAACTCCAGAAACGCCACCGCCAATTATTAAAACATCAAACATGGAGTTTATTGATTTTTTAATTTTTCTTCAATTTTTTTAGACATTTTGAAGATAAGTAAAATTAAAACAGCGCAAAAAGCAGCAGCAATTCCAACTAAAGCAATCAAACTATCACCTTCAAAAGGATTTTCAAAATCAAGTAAAGTAATGTTGAAAACCATTAAGCCAACAGCAAGTAAAATTAGTATAGTAGTAAAAATTTTCATTGATAAATATTTGATACAAAAATAGTAAAAATCAGATTAAATGAATAATCCTTTAACATTAGCTGCAAATAATTTAACAGCAATAGCAAGAAGCACCATACCAAAGGTTTTTCTAATAACTCCAAGACCATTTTTACCTAATAATTTTTCAATTTTAGCAGAAGATTTTAAAACAGCGTAAACCAAAATAATGTTTAATACTATTGCAATTATGATATTTATAGTTGCGAATTGCGATCGTAATGAAAGTAAAGTAGTCATTGTTCCTGCACCAGCAATTAAAGGAAATGCCAACGGAACAATCGATGCTGAGGAATTAGCTTCTTCTTTATAAATTCGAATTCCGAGAATCATTTCTAATGCTAAAAAGAACAATACAAACGAACCTGCAACGGCAAAAGAGTGAACGTCAATTCCAATTAATTTTAATAATTCTTCTCCAACAAATAGGAAAACAATCATGATAACTCCAGCAACAATTGAAGCTTTTTCTGATTCAATATGACCAAATTTTTGACGTAATTCTACAATAATAGGAATCGTACCTACAATATCAATGACTGCAAAAAGTACCATTCCAATCGTTACAATTTCTTTAAAATCTAATCCAAACATAACTCCTCATTTTTCAAAGTGCAAAATTACTTCTTTCTAAATTGTTAAAATCGAAACGATACGTTAATTTTAGGATATTTATCAAAACCATAAAATCATTTGTACCTTTGACAAAAATTTTAGATAAAATAAAACATCTAAAATCTAATATTTTACATATGTTTCAGTTAGGAAAAACGATAGTTTCAGAAGATATTTTAGAAAAGGATTTTGTTTGTAATCTTTCTGCGTGCCATGGTGCATGTTGTGTAGATGGGGATGCAGGTGCTCCTTTGAGTGAAGAAGAAACTAAAATTTTAGAGGAAATTTATCCTAAAGTAAAACCATTTTTACGCAAAGAAGGAATTGAATCTATTGAAAGATTGGGAACTTGGGTAAAAGGAACGGAGCAAGATTTAGAAACACCTTTAATTGATAATAAAGATTGCGCCTACGTAATTTTTGACGGTAAAATTGCTTTGTGTGGAATAGAACAATCTTATAATCAAGGAATTATTTCTTGGAAAAAGCCAGTTTCTTGTCATTTATATCCAATTCGCGTAAAAGATTTCACAGAATTTGCAGCAGTAAATTATGATCGTTGGGATATTTGTGATGATGCTTGTTCACTTGGAAAAGAACTCCAAGTGCCTATATATAAATTTGTAAAAGAAGCTTTGATTAGAAAATTTGGAGAAGATTGGTACCAAGAACTAGAGAAAGTAGCCGATGATTTAAAAAATGGGAGATAAATAAGAAAGCCAAAAACAATATTGATTTTGGCTTTCTTGTGGACGATAAGGATTTACTTTCGAACCAAAACTTAGTTTTTTTAAAGTAAAGAAGTATTAAGTTATGGACTATTCAAACAAAACTTATAAAACTGGACTTAATTTAAGCTGTAATTTTTATTTTCATATCTAATTTATTTGGTTTAACACAAGATTCTTTTAATTTAATGTCTAATGTTTGAAATACAGAATTTAAACTTTTATATTCTGGTACAATACTTTTCATTTTGGTAACAATCATATCTGGGTTTCCTGATAATGATATAGCGATAAGTTCTTCAATGCTTTTATTTACTTTATCAAACTCATCGCAGACCTCAACTGCTATTCTTATTTTTTTATGATGTGTAGTCAAATTTTGAGCGGAATCATTCAATAATTCTTCATATAATTTTTCTCCTGGACGTAATCCAACAATTTTAATTTTAATATCTTTATTTGGAACGTAACCAGCTAAACGAATCATTTTTTTTGCCAAATTAATAATTTTCACAGGCTTACCCATATCAAAAATATAGATTTCACCTCCATTACCCATTGAACAAGCTTCTAAGACAAGTTGACATGCCTCAGGAATTGTCATGAAGAAACGAATTATTTCAGGATGTGTAATAGTGATTGGTCCACCTTCTTGAATTTGCTTTGTAAACAGAGGAACGACAGATCCATTAGAACCTAAAACATTACCAAAACGAGTGGTAATAAACTTAGTGTAACGTTCTGTATTATTATTTTTATGTTTAAAGTGCTTCGATTGAACATACATTTCAGCTATTCGTTTACTTGCACCCATAATACTACTCGGATTTACCGCTTTATCTGTTGAAATCATCACAAAACGCTCCACATGAAATTTATTAGATAAATCTGCAACATTCTTTGTTCCTAAAACATTAGTAAAAATTGCTTGCGAAGGATTTTCTTCCATCATAGGAACATGTTTATAGGCAGCTGCATGATAAACTACATCTGGATGATGATTACTAAATATTCTTTCTAATTCTTTATATTCTCTAACATCACCAATTGTATTATAAACCTCAACAGGCAATCCCATCCCTATAATCTCAAGTGATAAAGAGTGAAGTGGTGTTTCTGCTTGATCCAAAAGAATTATTTTCTTAGGGTTAAATAATAATACTTGCCTCACAATTTCGCTACCAATAGAACCAGCTGCTCCTGTAACTAATATTGACTTTCCTTCAAGTTTGGATGAAATAGCATCGGTATTTAAAACTATTGGTTTTCGCTCTAGTAAATCTTGTATATCAAAATTCTTAATGTTATTTGAAATCTCTTTTTGATCATCCCAATCAGCAACTACTGGAATTGTATATACTTTAAATCCATATTTTATGCATTCTTCAACTATAGAAAGACGTTCTTTTTTTGTCAAACTTTTATCAGCTATAATTAATCCTTCAACATTTTTAGAACGCATTAATAAGGCTATACTTTTCTTTATTTGAAATATGGGAAGGTTCAAAATTCTTTTAGTAGAATTCTGATTATTTTTATCAATAAACCCTTCTAATTTGAATCTTCTTGGAGTTTCTGATTTTAAAGCATTTGCAACTGCAATTGCGTTTGCATCTGAACCATAGATTATAGCAGATATCTTTTTTACTGAATTTGAATCTCTAAATATTAAATCGAATGTTTGCTTAACAAGCATCCTAAAAACAAATAAAAAACAGAATGATAATATTGCATTTATAAAAGCACCAGTAGTAAGATATATTTTTTGTTTTCCAAGTAGTAGTAGAAAAACGTTTAGCAAAACAACTACAATAAATGTTGAAAATTGAGAAAAAAACAATTTTAAAGCATCAATAAAAGAAGAGTGTCTTATTATTCCTGAATAAGTTTTGTATATCCAAAAGAAAAAAACATTAGTAATTAAGTAGAATATAATACCTAATTCTAAATAATCTTTTGGGACATAATTTAATTTCAAGTCTAGCAATAGAAAGTAAGTGACTAATCCTGAAAACAATACTATAAAAATATCTAGTAAAAGAACTACCCATATTGGTAAATAGCTTAGTCTCTTAAAACTAATTCCTGAGTCAACAACTAAAAAAGTTTTAAAAAAATCAAAAGAGAGTTTTTTATGGGTATTATTTTTCAATTGACACTTTTTTATTTAAGGTAAAATATTTATGCAAAACATATGATGCATGTCGATAAAGTATTTTTTATTGAAAACAGTAAACAATATTTATTTACAGATTTTGAATTATCTTAGTTTGAAGATTACTTTTCTAACTAAACTCCTTGTGTCTTGGCTACTAGAATTATTGATTTGTGCTTCTCCTCCAGATATTACATTCAATCGTGCTTCATCAATTCCAGAATTTACAAGTATTTTCTTCACACTATTGGCTCTAGCTAATGATAATTTTTCATTTTTAGATTTATTACCAGCATTATCAGCATAACCAATAATATCAACTTTTGCTTTTAGGTTGGAATTTAAATAAGTGAGTATAAAATTAACTCCATCTAATGAAAGTGTGTTTGGTTTTGTGCTATTCACCTCAAAAAACACTGATATGTAACCATCATTTATTGACTTTTCTAAAAAGTCAATTTTCGACATTTCTTTAGAATCAAATCCTGTTAATTGAGATGTTTTATTTTTTTCAACTGAAATTTTATCTTTATCTGTTGTGCCATATTTTGCTTCAAAATAACGCTCTAACTCGTCAGGAACTCCATTTCTATTGATATCAACCATAACACCTCTACTATCAACAGCAACTCCTGCAACCGAATTATTTTCACTATCTAAATAATCTGCAACGCCATCTTTATCTGTGTCATTCATCAATGTTTCTATTTCGCCAACTCTTTTTTCTAGTCCCTTTACTTTTTCTGCCTCAAGTTTTTTTAATTCATCATCCGACACAACAACAATTGGATTCCCTAATTTATAACTTATTCCAATTGACATATTACTCATAACTCCATTTAAGTTATTACTTTCTTTAGATGGATTTCCATCCCAAGTATTATGTTGTCTAAAATTATTAATGATTTCTAAATCAATAAACAAAGCTGCCTTCTTACTTAAATTGTACATAGGAGATATACCATATACATAACCCAACATTTGATCAGGTGAACCAATAGCTTGATTTTGTGAAGACTTGATGGTTTTCAGAGATGCTATGTTTAATCCAATATGTGGAAATATTTTAAATTTTGCTGACTTTTCGATTCCAAACAAGGAATTTGCATTAAATATTGTTTGGATAGAAAATCTGAACTGAGCAACATCAAAAATTTTACTTTTTTTGTCTGTTGGAATAAATCTATCAAAAGCTAAATCAGATTTTAAACTCACATATTTATTTAAGTAATATCTTGCTCCTAAATTTATTGAATTTAAATTTAACTCACCCAAGAATTTTTGATTTTCAGTTGAAAAATATCCATCATTGTATGGTTTGATACCATTACTATTTCCAAAAGAAACATCAATAGACCATCTATTTATCTTAGGTTTTTTTATACTTGATGAATCATTTATAGCTTGTGAAAAAGTAAAGCTTGTTGAAAGAAAAAGTATAGACAGTGGCAAAATTTTTTTCATTTGAATAGTTCTATTTTTTGCAAATTTATAAAAATATTTGTCCGAAGGTTTAGACAAATTGATTAATAACAATTTCAAAACATTAATCTGATTAACAGTTTAATAGGTAATGATTAATTAATGTTTTTATAAAGATTTTCTATTGTTATATAATTTTATATTAACATTAACTTGATAATTGAGTGTTTAATTTGCCAACATCAAATTCTTAATTATGAAATTTTTTTACACCTTATTAATACTATTTATTTCTAACAACATTTTTGCTCAATCAGGTATTATTTCTGGAAATATTGTGGATGAATCCAATGGTTCTTCATTACCAGGAGTAAACATTATTATAAAATCTGTAAACAAGAGCACATCAAGTGATTCAGATGGAAAATTTATTTTTAGAGACCTTCAATTAGGAAGCTATGAAATTGAATTTAGTTTTATAGGTTACAATACTAAAATTGTATCTGAAGTAGTTGTTACATTGAATGAAACTACAAATTTAAATGTTGCATTAATAACAAAAAAAAATGTTTTAGATGAAGTTATAATCACTAGAACTAAAGCAAAAGCCGAATCGGTTAAGTCTTTACTTATTGCTCAAAAAAACAGCGCCAATGTATCTGATGGAATTTCTGCAGAAACAATTAAAAGAACTCCAGATAAAAGTACCTCTGATGTTTTAAAAAGAATTAGTGGTGCAAGTATTCAAGATAATCGTTTCGTAATTATCAGAGGTTTAAATGATCGGTACAATTCAGCTTTTTTAAATGGAGCTCCATTACCAAGTTCAGAATCTGACAGAAAAGCATTCTCATTTGATATATTTCCATCTAATATGTTGGATAATTTAATTATAACTAAAACAGCTACACCTGATTTGCCTGGTGATTTTGCTGGAGGTGTTGTTCAGATTAATACAAAATCGGTTCCTGATAAAGACTTTCAATCCATAACTATTGGTACAGGATATAATACAATAACAACTGGTGAAAATCAAAGAACTTATAAAGGAAGTGGTACTGACTGGTTGGGTTTTGATAATGGGACACGTGCTTTACCTTCTACCATCCCTAATACCGAGGTGTTTAGTAATATGTCTTTTCAAGAAAGAGTAGATGTAGCCAAATCTTTTCAATCAGATTGGAACATAAATGATGGCACTTTTGGCCCTAACTATAGTTTTCAGTATTCTATTGGTCATCATTTTAAGTTAAAAGATAAAACATTAGGTTTAATGTTTTCAGTTTCTAATAATAAATCAAACAATTACACTACCGTATTGCGGAATGATTATGATAATCCTGGTCAAGATTTACCAGCGGTTTTGATAAAACAATACAATGACAGAAACTATAGTGAACAGGTTTTGACAGCTGCATTAGCAAATTTTTCGTTGAAATTTAATGATAATCATTCGCTTTCTTTTAAAAATATTTTTAGTATGAATTCAACTGATTTAGTAGTGGAACGAAAAGGTCAAAATGATGTTCCAGATGTTAGGGAAACTTTATCAGATGTACGTTGGTTTACTAGTAACAAAATTTATTCCGGACAATTAAATGGAGAACATTATTTTTCTAAACCAAAAGTAAAACTAAACTGGACAGGATTTTATAGCGATATAAATAGGGATATTCCAAATCTGCGAAGAAATATGTATACTATAGCCGATCCTAATAGTTCAGATCCAACCCAAACTACACCCATTGCTCTAATTGCAAATAATAACGGTGGTCCTGATTATGGTGGTGGAATGTTTTTCTCAAAAAACAAAGAATTTATTAATGGAGGTAAAATAGATATTTCAAGAAAATTCTTGATTGGAGAAAATTTAAATAATGAATTAAAAATTGGCGGTTTTACACAAAATAGAGAAAGAAACTTTTTTGCTCGTCAATTACAATACAATACTCTAACACAAGGAGGGTCTTTTGATACACAATTACTAGAATTGCCTAATGCGACAATTTTTAATGTTGCCAATATGGGTCAACTATCATCAGGATTAAATGGTTTTACTCTTTTTGATTTTACAAAGTTTACAGATTCTTATTCAGCAACATCTAAATTACATGCTGGGTATCTTATGTTGGATAATAGATATAAAAAGTTTAGATTGATTTGGGGTGCTAGATTTGAAAGTTTTACACAAACTTTGGATTCAAGAAAAACAGAAGTCGAATATCTAGCTTTGAATACTAAACAAAATGATATATTACCCTCTGTTAATTTAGTGTATGCTATTACTAGTAAACAAAATTTACGTGTAAGTTATTCAAAAACTTTAAACAGGCCTGAATATAGAGAGTTAGCCCCTTTTGGATTTTATGATTTTACAACTCAATTTTTTACTCAAGGGAACGATACTTTAAAAATAGCAAAGGTCAAAAATTTTGATTTACGTTATGAATTTTATCCTGGAAAAGGACAACTATTTTCAGTTTCTTATTTTAGAAAAAATTTCACAAATCCTATAGAGCTTAAGCAGGAGATCAATAATAAGACTGTAACCTATAGAAACGCAGATAGTGCTGTAAATAGTGGTGTAGAATTAGAATTTAGAACTTTATTAAGTTCAATTTTTACAAACGAAAACACTACCATTTTTGATGACATTACTCTATTTGCTAATACAGCCATAATTAAATCAGTCGTAAATGTCTCGAATTTTAATACTGCAAATACAGATACTAGTGTTCCACTTCAAGGGCAATCTCCTTTTGTTGTAAATGTAGGTTTACAATATTTAAATAAAGATAATGGCTGGGTATTTTCTTCAAATTTAAATAGAGTTGGAAACCGAATTGCAATAGCAGGGAATGAATTTAATCCAGCTATATGGGAAAAGGGAAGGACAATAATTGATATTCAAGTAGCTAAATCTTTAATGAAAAACAAAATAGAACTTAAACTTAATCTTCAAAATGTTTTGGCTCAAGATCAAATTTTCTATCAGAATGATTTTATTAATGCCAATAGGTACGGAACATTTGAAACATTAGGAAATTATATTTTTACAGGTGATTATTTATATGAGGATGGCTTTAACCCAAAATATGATAATGTGTATTGGCGTACAAAATTTGGACCTACATTTTCTTTTTCAATGACTTATAATTTTTAATTTCTTCCCTTATTAATTAAATATTTAACTTTTTTATTTTTCGATTTTTAATAATTAATATTTATGAAAATTCCATACTCAATTAAAAGCACTATAAATGGTAACTTCAAAATGGATTAGAGTTTATTCTTTATTTTCAAAAAATGAAATCCAGACATCCTTTTTAGTCTCATTCAATCAGATCAAAAACAGCATAACTATTAAAAATAGCAGGTGAAGTAGAGTATAGTATAGCCTTTGCTTTACATCCTTATGAAGATATAAAAATTTAAAAAATAGAATATTAAAATGGCATTTTTATTTCAAACATAATACTTAAAAATACAAAGTTCATAATATTTCAATAATACATACAAAGGTTGGTTAACTATTTAAGAAATATAGAGTTTAAAATGAAGGACATTTATTTATATACGCGAGTATTGTTGTAGTATGTAAAAGCCTTTATTTCTAAAAAATTATTAGCAATAACTATGAAAAATAAATATTTGCAACATTGTAATTCTAGCATATTAAAATAAATGTAAGTTTTCGTATTAAAAAATATAAATAAAATGATTGACCCCGAATTAAAATGTGTTAACAAAATTTTGCAGAAGTTGATTGTAAAGACTAATGTTAAAGAAGCCTTTGATGTATTTATTAAAAATCATAAAGTTTTAATTCACAACTTTTAGGTTGATAATTAATTTAATTGAAAAATCTAGAACAAAATATTGATATAAATTTCAATTATACTAAAGCTGATTTTGGTGATGACTTTTTATGGGGTGTATCTTCGTCTGCATTTCAAACTGAAGGGAGTCATGATAAATCTGGAAGAGGCTTATCAATATGGGATGAATTTTCAAGTAGAAAAAAAGCTATATTAAATAATGATTCTCCAAATATTGCTACAAATTTTTATGAAAATTATAAAGAAGATATAAAACAAGTTAAAGCATTGTCAATAGATTATTTTAGATTTTCGATATCATGGTCTAGAATTTTACCCAAAGGAACCGGAGAAATAAATCAAGAAGGAATCAATTTTTATAATGATGTGTTAGATGCTTGCAAAGAAAATAACGTGGAACCCTTTGTGACCCTATATCATTGGGATCTACCTCTCGAACTAGAAAAAAAAGGAGGTTGGACCAATAGAAGTATATTGGAATGGTTTGAAGAATATACTACAGTTTGCGTCAATGCTTTTAAAAACAAAGTAAAATATTGGGTTGTCTTAAATGAACCTTCTGTCTTTGTTGGTGCAGGTTATTTTTTAGGAATTCATGCACCAGGAAGAAAAGGAATAAACAACTTTTTACCCGCAATGCATCATTCCTTACTTTGCCAATCTATTGGTTACAAAACGATAAAGCGAATTGACCCAACTTCTCAGGTAGGAACTACTTTTTCATGTACTTTTATTACTCCAAAAACATATAATGAAAAAGATATTAAGGCAGCTGAAAGGATAGATACTCTTTTAAATAAATCATTTTTAGAACCTTCATTGGGATTAGGGTATCCAATTGCTACATTGCCTTTTTTAAAACATATTGCAAAATACTCTCTTAAAGGTGATGAAGATTTGATAAAAGTTCATTTTGACTTTATTGGCCTTCAAAATTACACTAGAGAAGTAGTAGAACACCATTCCTATACTCCTTATGTAAACGCAAAATTAGTACCTGCTAATAAAAGAAATGTTGAAACCACATTAATGAATTGGGAAATACATCCAAAATCAATTTATATGATGATTTTAAAATTTAGTGAATATAAAGGTGTAAAAAAAATAATTATTACTGAAAATGGAGCATCATTCATAGACGAAGTTAAATCAGATGTTATTAATGATGAAAAGCGTGTCAACTTTATAGAAAGCTATTTACAACAAGTTTTATATTCAAAAGAAAAAACAGATAAAGTTAAAGGTTATTTTGTATGGTCTTTAACAGATAATTTTGAATGGACAGAGGGATTTAAGCAACGATTTGGATTAATATATGTTGACTACGCTACACAAAAAAGAATTATTAAAAAGTCAGGTATTTGGTATAAAAAATTTTTAGAGGGCAGGTAGATTTAGTAAGCATAAGTTAACATTGCAATAAAAATTACACTACAAACTATAGATTTAATACAAATTTAACAAATAGAAAATTATTTTTTTACAATAAGAGCTGTATTACAAACTATTTTTTTACTTAATAATCATCTTTATTTAATTCCTATTTTACACTCAGTTATTCTCTTGGAATTAAGTTTGTCTCGTCTAACAAATTAGCTTTTTAAAAATGAAAAAAAATTATTTAATTTTGCTTTTGGCATTAATTGTCAATTTTGCAAACGCTCAATTTATTGAGTCAACTACTTATCGTGGTGCATTTGCGCCTTCAACTCCAATGTGGACGGATTCATGGACCAATTATGATCCTATCAATGAACCATACCTTGATGCCGCTACTGTTGTAAATGTTACTGCTGACATTACAACAAACACAACCTGGACAACAGGTAAAACTTACAAAATAGCAGGTTTAATTTATGTAAGAAACAATGCTACATTAACAATCCAACCTGGTGTAGTTGTTAAAGGATTGTCTTCTGTAAACGGTACAGCATTAATTGTAACTAAAGGCTCTAAATTAAATGCTATTGGAACTGCTACTAGTCCTATTGTATTTACATCTGGAAAAACAGTTGCTCAAGGAAGACAACCTGGTGATTGGGGTGGAATTATCCTATTAGGAAGAGCTGGATTCAATACTAATAATGGTTTAAATAACATCGAAGGTATTACAGCAAATGTTAATACTGAATACGGTGGTGGAGCTTCTCCTATTAATAATGATGATTCAGGTACATTAAAATATGTTCGAATTGAATTTGGAGGATATGTTTTCTCTCCTAATAATGAAATCAACGGTTTAACAATGGGTGCTGTAGGAAATGGTACTACAATTGATTATGTTCAAGTGTCTTATACTAATGATGATGCTTTTGAGTGGTTTGGTGGTTCAGTAAATTGTAAGCACTTAGTTTCTTACAGAAATTTAGATGATGATTTTGATACTGATAACGGTTATAAAGGTATTGTTCAATTTGGTTTAATTGTTAGAGATCCTTCTATAGCTGATAACCCATCGGTTTCAACGTCTGAAAGTTTTGAGTCTGACAATAATGCTGCAGGAACAGCTTCAGGTGCTGGTTTAGATAGTACTTCTGCGATATTTACAAATATTACTTCTGTAGGACCATCTTTCCGTGCTACTTTATCTCCAACTACTTCAGTAGCTGTAGGCCATGAAAGAGCGTTGCGTTTGAGAAGAGCTACACAATTAAAAGTGTACAACTCTATCTTTATGGATTTCAAACAAAGTATAGTATTTGTTGATGCTGCTTTAGCGGTTGGTAATGCAAATAGTGGTTCTTTAAAATTTGTAAATAATATTATGGCAGGTAATGTTGGTACCTTCACAGGAGGTGTTAACCCTACATCTTTAAACACATGGTTTACAACAAATGGGAACACTACTCAAGCTTCAAGTGCTGGTTTATTGACTTTACCTTATAATGCTACTACAAATACTTATTTAGGTTTAGATTATAGACCAGGTACTTCAAGTGCAGCTGCATCTGGTGCAAATTTTACTGATAGCGCAATTGCTCCTTTTGTAATTGCTCAAGTGGCTGGTACAACTCCAGTGGTAACAAACGTTTCTTATTGTAAAGGTGCTGTTGCTGCTCCATTGACAGCAACTATTTCTGGTTCTGGTACTTCTTTAAGATGGTATACTGTTGCTACAGGTGGTATTGCCGAAACTACTGCTCCTACACCTTTAACAACTACTGTTGGTGTGAAAAATTACTGGGTTTCTCAACTTAATCCAGGTAGTGTTAGTGTTGCAAATCCATTAGGAGAAAGCACAAGAGTATTATTAACGGTTACTGTAAATGCTTTACCTACGGAGGTAGTTAGCGCTATTGCTGGTTTAGGTCCTGTTGGATCAACTTCTGTTACTGCGATTGGAAATTATGTTGGAAAAACAGATCAATTTACGTATTCAGTTACTCCTTTTGTTGATAATACATTATCTTATGTTTGGACATTGCCTTTGGGAGTTAATATTGTTTCAGGACAAGGTACAAATTCTATTGTTGTAAACTTTGCTAACGTACCTTTTGGTGCTGGTAATGTTGGATCAATCCAAGTACAAGCTCAAAATGCTTCTGGTTGTAGAACTGCTGCAAAAACTTTAGCTTTAACTAAAGTTTTACCAGCTGCTCCAACTACAGTTGCTATGACTGATAAAGCTTCTGCAACTCCAAATACTGCAGTTACATCGTATGCAAAATATATGGGGTCTACTATTCCATTAACTTTGACTGCAGCAGCAGTAGTTGGCGCAAATATATATGAGTGGGAATTACCGGCAGGTGTTACTATCAGCATTCCTGCAGGAACTGCTGCTCCTGTAACTACAACTGTAAACTATACTTCTGAGCCATTCTTTAGCCCATCAACTGGTACACTACCATTAGGAACAAGATTTTGGACAGTGACTAATAACGCTTACACTATTGATGTAAATGGTGTTTCAACTACAATTACCGTTTCTACATGTGCGCAAAGATACCAAGGATCAAGTAATAATAATCCTTATCCTTCTACTTCAGCACCTTATTTACAATACGGAACAGTAGTAAGAAGTAACTTACCATCTATTTTAGTAAATTTTGCTGGTGTAACAAACCCTGCTACAACGGCATTGTATTTCGGTGTTAGATCATTAAACGGTGTTGGATATTCTGTAACACCAAATGGAACAAATGCTGATGTAGTTGCAAACTTAACTGGAATTCCAGGTTTGTTTAATAGAACATATACAGCAACAGAGACACTAATTACTCCTCCGAACATTCAAGGATCTACAACTTATACTGCAAGTGGATTTGCACCTAAAACTTCAAAATTGCTTAAGTTAGTAGCTGCTATCCCTGCTGCACCAACTGCTGTGAAAATGACTAATGATGCGGTTAGCACAACTACAGGAGTTACTGTATTTACATCATTTATTGGAACAACTACTGAATTAACTTTGACAGCTACTCCTTCTCCAACTGCTTCATCTTATTCTTGGGAATTACCAGCTGGTGTTAATCAAGTTTCTGGTGGAAATTCAAATGTAATTAAAATCAACTTTTCTGGTGTTGCATCTGGACTTACTTCTTTGTATTTAGGTTGTAAAGCAGTTAACGGAATTGGTTCTTCAATTACTAATAATTCTGCTGCAACTGTTATTCCTGCTACTAGTTCTACTGCTAAATTGTTAAAAGTTACTGCTACTGTTCCAGCGGCTCCAACTACATTAGCAATGACGAATGCTGCTATCAGTGCTACTGCAATAACTAATGCTGGTTTATATCTTGGGACTTCAACTCCATTAACATTGACTGCTGCTGCTTCACCTCTTGCAACTTCATATTCATGGGAATTGCCAACTGGAGCAACACAATTGACAGGTGGAAATACAAGAATAATCACTGTAAGTTTAGCTGGAGTTACTCCTGGTACAACTACATTGTATTTTGGAGTTAAAGCGGTTAACGGTGTTGGTTCTTCTGTAACATCAAACGCTACTGCAGTTCCTGTAACTTCTTCTACAGCTAAATTGTTAAAAATAACAAATACTGTACCAGCTGCAGTTACAACAGTTACAGGAGCAATTTCTTCAATTAGCTGTGGTACAACTTATAATTATACCATGACTGCATCTAGTTTAGCAAGTTCTTACTTAATTACTGCTCCTGCAGGTTCTATAGTTACTTCGGCTAGTAATGCATCAAATATGACAAATAGTATCACTACAAGTGACTTAACGTTCTCAGTTGTTTATCCTTCTAATTTAGCAACAGTAACTCCTAGAACTTTAACTATTTCTTCAATAAACGGATTTGGTTCAAGTACTACGGCTTTCTCTCGTACTATCGCTCCTGCAACAATAGCTGCTTTAGGAATAGCTACTACTGGTGGTACTACATTTAACAGATGTACTACTAAAACTCTTACTTATCCTGCGGTTGTAGGTGCAACAAGTTATACTTGGAATGTAACTAATGGAGCTGTAATTGTTTCTGGTCAAGGTACCAATAGTATTGTTGTTGATTTTGCTTTAGTTCCTTCTATAGCAACAACAAATGCAATAACTACTTTTGCAACTAACAATTGTGGTGTAAATTCTGCAACTAAAACAATTACTTTAACAAGCGCATCTTGTCCTGCTCCTTCTAGATATGAGCAAACAATTACTGCTATTGAAGAAGCAATTACCTATAGTAATGCATCAGTTTATCCAAACCCTGCAACTTATGACTTCAATATTGATATTGATGCATCTAATGCTGGTGAAGTTCAAATGTCTATTTATTCTATAAATGGCGTTTTAATATTGGATTCTAAAAAAATTACTTTAGAGCAAGGTAGAAATACAATCAATGAAAATATTTCTAACTTAACTCCGGGTCTTTACATTGTTAGATTAGTAGATTCTTCTAATAAAGAAGTAATGGTTAAAAAGTTAGTTAAAAACTAATAATTTATATTGTTATTTTAAAGGCCACCACATTTGGTGGCCTTTTTTATTTTATCTAATTTATGATTTTTATTTTACAAAATAAAGTAGCATATATTTATATCATGTATAATTAAAAATAACTTTAGCATAACAATTTAGAAACAACATTGAAAAATTAATTTCTACTTTTATTGTTTTATTTTCTTATGAAGAATTTATATTTATTTTTACTACTTATACCATTTGTACAAACAATAAATGGACAAATAATAACTTTTACTGATCCAACATTCAAAAATAAATTGTTAGATTCAAATCCTGGTAATTTTATTGCACAAAACCTTAATGGAGACTATTTTATGATAGATTCAAATTCTAATAATGAAATTGAGTTAAGTGAAGCTCTACAAGTAAGTGCTCTTGATATAAATAGCTCATCCATTTCATCACTTGAGGGTATTAATTTTTTTACAAATTTAACTACATTGTATTGTGATAATAATTTACTTTTAAATTTAAATATTTCAAGCCTCACAAATATAATATCCTTAAATTGTAGTAATAATCAATTGGTCAACATTAATTTAAATGGTTTAACAGAATTACAAAATTTGAATTGCCAATCTAATCAACTTACAGATTTGAATGTAAGTGATATCACAAATCTTGTAAACTTAGATTGCAGTTATAATCAAATAGTAAATTTGAATTTAAATAGCTTGTCTAATCTTGAAATCTTAAATTGTAGTAATAATCAAATAAGTTCTTTTGATTTAAGTTCTTTAATTGGATTAAAAACATTTGATTGTAGTAGCAATCAGCTCTTAACAATAGACACAATAAGTTTAGAAAGTCTTGAAACTTTTAATTGTAACTCAAACTTTATCTCGTCTCTAACTGTAATTAATAAAAGTGACCTCATCTATTTGAATTGTAGTAATAATCTACTAACTTCTTTAAACTTATTAAATCTTCCAACTTTAGTAGAGATAAGTTGTACATACAATCAATTAAGTACTCTAGACTTAACTGGTCTTGCAGAACTTGAAATTTTAAATTGCGCAAATAATCAAATAGTAATTATTAATTTGAATGGTTTGAATCAACTTATATCATTGAATTGTAATAATAATCTTATAATAAATCTTGATATTAATAGTCTTACAAACCTGAAATATTTGTATTGTAATTCTAATTCATTATCAACATTAAATTTAAATGGCCTAAATGCACTTTTAGTTCTAAGTTGTAATAATAATTTGATTGCAAGCTTAAACTTTTCAAATACTAATAATCTTCAATCATTATACTGTTCAAATAATCAAATTTCAACACTAAATTTAAGTAACCTCATAAATTTTCAAAACTTATTTTGTACTAATAATGTGCTTACTAGCATATTCATAAAAAATGGAAGTTTTGAGAATAACCTGAGTTTTAGTGGTAATCAAAATCTTCAATTTATTTGTGCAGATGATTCAGAAATTAATTATGTTCAAGATGAAATAAACAATAACAATTATACTAATTGTCATGTAAATAGTTATTGTTCATTTACTCCTGGTGGTGTCACATATTCTATTCAAGGTAACGTAAAATATGACAACAACAATAATGGATGTGATGTTTTAGATACTGCAATTGCTAATTTACAACTCTCTTTTTCAGATGGTGTCTCTACAGAAAGTCTATTTTCTAATAGCAATGGAAGTTATTCTAACTCTGTAAAAAGTGGTACTTATACTATTACACCACAAATTGAAAATTCTAATTATTTTTTAGTTTCACCAACAACAACATCAGTTGATTTTACACAAGTAGGAACTCCGTTTATCCAAAATTACTGCATAACTCCAAACGGAAATCACGCTGATATTGAAATTGTTATTTTACCATTAAATAGTTTGATGACAGGCCAAGATGCGAAATATAAAATTATTTATAAAAATAAAGGCACAATTACACAATCAGGCTCAGTAAATTTAATTTTCAATGATGCCTATTTTGATGTATTAGTAACAAATCCAATTTTCACATCTCAAAATACTAATAATTTATATTGGTCTTTTAATAATCTAAACCCACAAGAAACAAGAGCAATTTTTGTAACTTTAAACTTGAATACAACATCAATAGGTGCTGGACAAATTGCACAATTTACCGCGTCAGTAACAACATCAAATATTGACGAATCACCAAATGATAATAGTATTACTTTTAATCAAACCGTTATTAACTCAATGCTGGCTAATGATAAAGTTTGTATTGAGGGTAGCAGTGTTTCAATATCACAAGTTGGTCAATATGTTCACTATTGTATTCATTTTAAAAATAATGGAACTGCCATAGTGCAAAATATAGTAATTAAAGATATTATTGATACTACAAAGTATGATTTTAGTACATTAATACCTATTGATGGAAGTCATATGTTTTTGACTAGACTAACAAATTCTGATACAGTTGAGTTTATCTTTGAAAATATAAATTTAGAGTTTGGAAACACAAATAGTGATGGTTATGTAATGTTTAAAATTAAAACGCTTCCAACACTTATTAACGGTGATACTTTTACAAATACTGCATCAGTTTATTATGATTATAGAGCTCCTTTGAATACCAACATTGAATCTACAACCATTGAAGCTTTATCAAATATCACTTTTGAAGATAATCAGCGTTTTACTATATATCCAAATCCAGTGAAGGAAGTTTTAAACATATATACCTATGAACAAAATAGTGTAGATTCAATAACTATTTATAATTCTTTAGGGCAAATGATTCAAAAAGTAATAAATCCTAATTATTTTTCTTTAAATGTATCAAACTTAAATCAAGGTGTCTACTTCTTAAATATGACTACAGAAAAAGGAACTTCAAGTATTAAATTTATAAAAGAGTAATTCTATCGACTAATCATAAATCCTTAAATTTAAATGTATATAATTTAGTTTTTAGCTGTATTATATTTCAAAAACAATTTTTAAATTTATATTTACAATTAAATAAAAAATTAATGAGCAAAAAAGTACTAGTTTTAGGATTAGGTCAAAATAACTTCCTCTCTTTTTTGTATTCTACATTAAAAAAATTCGACTCGTCTTTTACAATTTCGGTTCCTTTTTTTAATGAAATAACAAGTGATTCTGTTCATGAAACTTGGATGTATGACAATGGAAAAATTGATTTTAAAAACACTATTTTATCTTTTTTACAATCTCTAATCTTCTGTTTATTTTCTAAACATTTTTATGAAACATTTTTTTTCATACTTTTTGTAGAAAAAAAAATTGGAAAATCATTTCATTTTTGTTTTGAGCATTTTAAAGCAAAAGCTTTTTTTATACAAAACAATAATTTTCACGATTATGATACATTCCACTTTCATTTTATGCAATACAGCTACTTAAGAGAATTATTCTTAGTACCTAAAAATAAAAAAATAGTCTGCTCGTTTTGGGGTTCTGATTTACTACGAACTAGTGACATTTTAAATTTCTATTTTGTAAAAAAAGCTTTAAGTAAAGCCACAATTATAACCTGTCAATCTGAAGAATTAAAAGAAATTGTTCTTTCTAAGTTTGGCAGAAACCTAACAGATAAAATTGAAATAGTTATATTTCCAGTTTATGACAAAGTATACAATTTAATTGATTTGAATTATAATAATCAAGAAGCAATTAACAGATTTAAAACAAATTTCAATTATTCAATAAACAAAATAAATGTTTTAATTAGTCATAGTGGAAGCAGTTCTAACAATCATTTGAAAATTATAAATTCTCTAGAGAGTTTTAAAAATAAAGATAAAATTCATTTAATAATCAATCTTAATTATGCTATTACGGCAACAGAAAAAGAAACTTATAAAAAGGAATTATTAAATACACTAAACAAGCTTAACTACTCTTATGTCATTTTAGAAAAATTCTTTGTTGATGACGAATTAGCTATTTCAAGATTGGCATCCGATATTTTTATTCACACTCCTATTTCTGATGCACTAAGCGGTACGATGTTAGAATTATTATATGCTTCAAATATTGTTATCACAGGTTCATGGTTGCCCTATAAAACATTCAGAAAAGCAAGTTTAGACTATTATGAAATTAATGATTTTATGGAACTTGCCGAAAAACTTGATTCAATTGTAGAAAATCTTGAAAGCGAAAAAAATGTAGCTTCAAAAAATAAGTTTTCAATAAGAGAGCATTTCATTACTAATAATGATATTAAGAAATGGAGCCAAATTTTAAGTAATAATTAAATGAATTTAAAAAGCAAAGTTAAACATGGTTTGAAATGGACATTTGTTGATCAAATTCTATCTCAAATCATCTTTTTAGTTTTTGGCATTTTTTTAGCTAGAATTTTAACACCATCAATGTTCGGAATTGTTGGGATGATTACTATTTTTTCAAATTTTGCAATACTTTTTGTAGATTTAGGTTTTAGTGCAGCATTAATTCAAAAAAAAGAAGTCACACCAGCTCATTTCTCATCTGTATTTTGGTTTAATTTAAGCATAGGATTATTAATGTATTTTCTTTTTTACATTAGTGCACCTTTTATAAGCAAATTTTACAATCAACCAGAATTAATTAAACTAATAAGAGTTATTTGTTTGTCTTTCATAATAACATCTTTTTCATCTGTACAAGCAAATATTCTAATAAAAGAATTGCAATTCAAAAAAAAAGTAATCATAAATTGGGTTGCAATGCTCAATGGTTATTTAGTTGCTTTTATAATGGCTTATAGAGGTTATGGAGTTTGGTCGTTAGTTATGATGACATTGTGTACTTCTTTTATCAATACTGTTTTGTATTGGATAATTTCAAGATGGATACCATTATTTATTTTTGAATGGAAAAAAATAAAAGAATTGTCTAATTACGGATTGAATTTTTTAGGAGACACAAGTGTTAATTATTGGTCGCGAAATTTTGATAACTTCATTATTGCAAAAGTATTAGGAAGTACCGATTTAGGAATATATTCAAGAGCATATTCTTTAATGCTATTACCATTGAAAAATATTACTACTATTGTAACCAAAGTCATGTTTCCGGCTTTTTCTCAAAAACAAGATGACATTCAGTTGCTTAAAAAATATTATTTGAATATTATTCAATATATAGCACTTATTACTTTTCCTTTAATGATTGGACTTTCATTAGTATCTAAGGAATTTGTTTTGCTATTTTTTGGAAACAAATGGTCGGCTATGATACCAATACTTTCCATCTTAAGTGGATTAGGCGCCATTCAATCTATAGTTTCTTTAAATGGATTGATATACAATTCTTTGGGCAAAGTAAATATTGCTTTTAAAGTTTCTATTTTTTCTAATATTGTACTAATAATTGCTTTCACAATAGGTGTAAATTATGGAATAATTGGAGTCTCTTATAGCTATTTAATTGCAAGTGCTTTATTGTTTATTCCTATTTATAAAATGGCAATAAAACAATTAAACGTGACATTAAATGAAGTGTTTTTGGCTTTAAAAGGAGTTATAGTAGCAACCTTAACTATGGCAATTGGTATATTTTTATTTAATAGTTTTTCAAATTTATCCTTACTCATAGGTTTCATAGTAAAAATAGCTATAGGATTTATTATTTATTTTTCAGTTTTAGTATTCTTAGAAAAAGAATTATTAATTAATTTAAGAAAGAAATTAAACTTTTAATTAAAAGAAATGATGAAAAAACTAAGAAAAATTTACGCTTCTAATATTCTCTTGTTAAAGCTTGACAACCTCATTGTTAATCTAAAAACAAAAGGGAAAAGATACAAGATGAGTCGTATTTTTCTATTTGGAAACTGTGGATATTCGATTCATAAATCGGCTCGTGTAAATTTAAATAATGGACATCTTGCAATTAATAGATTCATTACAAAAAAAGATCCTTTTATTGGTAATATTGAAATGTATCCCAATTCAGAAATTAACGTTCAAAATACTTTTTTTATACATAGTGGTTGTGATGTTATGGTTTTTAATAATGCAAAGCTTAATTTAGGCAGTGGTTACATCAACAGATATGCTAAAATAAGATGCTATTCCTCAATAACCATTGGAGAAAATGTGGCAATTTCAGAAAATTTAGCTATTTGGGATTCTGATGCTCATGCTATTTTGGGTAAAGAACGATTAAGTACACAACCCATCATTATTGGTAATAATGTTTGGATTGGTACTAATGTAACAATTTTAAAAGGAGTAACTATAGGTGATGGTGCTATTATTGCAGCTGGTTCAGTGGTAACAAGAAATATTCCTGCTAATAGTTTGGCAACTGGAATTCCAGCAAAAGTGATTAAAGAAAATGTTGAATGGAAATAGTAAAAAAAATATACTAAAATGTTTTCAATAATAATCCCATATTATAATAAAGCAAAATATATTCAAAGATGTATCGATTCTGTATTAAATCAATCGTTTACAGAATATGAGATTATTATTATAAATGATGGTTCAACCGATGAAGGTTTGAATTTTTTATTTAATGTAGATTCTGATAAAATTAGACTAATTACTCAAGAAAATAAAGGTGTTTCTGAAGCAAGAAATACGGGTATTAAAAATGCAAAAAAACAGTTCATTGCCTTTCTTGATGCCGATGACATCTGGCATAATAATTATCTTGAGAGTGTGAAATACATAATTGATAATGAAAAAAATGTCAAAATTATTGGCTCTAATTATTCAAGAAAAAGCAATTTTTTAACCGCTAATTACAACAAGATAAATTATTTTAAATTCGATGACTATTTTAAAATTGCAATACAAAACACCTACTTTACTTCTTCATCAACAATTATAGAATCTAGTTTTTTTGAGGTAAATAATGGTTTTAATTCGAAGCTAAAAAGTGGTGAAGATAGCGATTTATGGTTTAGAGTAGTTGCAACTGGCGGAAACGCATTTTATATACAAAACACGTTGGTTTATTATTCGGATGAAGATGAAAATCAAACTACAAAAACTAAGCAGGACTTAAAAAGCACACTTGTTGGGAATACAAATAATTTATATGAAGACATTTTAAAATTAAAAAACAATAAAAGCTTTACTAAGTTTGTTTCACTTTATGTTTATTTTAATTTATATCCGTATTTTTTTGACAAAGAATACAATAAGGAAGCTAAAATAGTTTTGAAACAAAATAAAATTTATTTCTTTTGGTTGCATTTAGTGTATTTGTTGCCAATTTCATTGGGTGTAAAACTCACAAAATCAAACAAGAATAACAACATTATCCGTTTGTATTTGAAATTTATAATTAGATATTTTTACACTTGAAATGAAAATAATTAGATTAACAACGTTTCTAGATTTTGGTGGCATAGAATCCAAAATGGCAAATTTATCTTCTC
>CANGUP010000030.1 GCA_947457105.1 Flavobacteriaceae bacterium | reverse complement strand
TTGTATGCTTTTAATAAATTGAGCTAAAGCTAATTGCATTTTGTTTTCAGTAATTTCTTCGGTTCCATATACAAATTTGAACAATTCTTTATAATAACCAATGGCTGATAATTTTGTAATTAATCCTGAAAAAGCTTCGTCACCATTAGCACCACTATAACCCATTTCGCCATGATCTTTTATAGGCATGGTAGTTTGAGTCTCTAAATTAATTGCTCGTTCATCCCAAAAGAATTTAACTTCATTCGCAAAACGATTGTTTACTAATCGCATAGAATGTCTTCCTGTAGTTCCGTTTACACCTTGACTCGCAACTGCAACATCACTAAAAGCTTTAGCTTGTTGGTGACAACTTGAACAAGAAATGGTATTATTTGAAGAAAGCTTTTTATCATAAAATAATACTCGACCTAAAGTAGCGCCTTTATCTGTAATCAAATTAGAACCCACATTACTTTTTGTAATATAGGAAGGTACTATTTGATTAGCATAATTAGCAAGATTAGATAAATTGATATTATTTCCAAATGTCGCTATAACCTTAGGGTAAGTGTCTATGGAAACATATTCTTCTTTATCATTTCCACATGAAAATGACATTGAGATTATCAATAAAGCGGTGATTTTTTTTAGCATATCAATATATTTATTTTTTTATAATTACTTTATAACTTTTAATTTCACTTTTACTCGAAATCCTAATAAAATAAATTCCATTATAAATGTCATCAGTTTCAATTATACTTAATGTACTTCCTTGAACAATTTTGCTTGTTTTAACAATTTGACCAAGTTCGTTTATCAACTCAACTGCCAAATCATTTTCTACCATTTGAGTTTGAATAGCAATAAAATCTTGCGAAGGATTTGGTGCTATAACAATTTTAAATTCAGAATTTTGAAATGAACTTGAATCTAATGTTGAATTATAAAGAGTACTACCTGAAGGTACTGATGTAACCGTTGTTGCAGTTCTGTTTCCATAAAATGTTGGACCAACTACATAGGGATAAGCTGAATTGTGATTTGCATCAACCGTTGCAAAATAGCAATAAATGCCATTAGGATATTCTGGTGTTATACAAAAACGGCCATTGTGTTCGTCTAAATAATTTGGATCTGATGGATGAGCAACATATTCATAGTCTTCTCTAAAATAACCATTAAACATAGTTTGTGTTCCAACCACTTGATTGATTGATGGACCATTTGTTCTTAAACCAGTTGGATATGATTTTAATTGATAGCTTGATTTCATTCGAGTAATTGCACCTGTTCCATTTGTATTGGTGTAAGCATAAGCACCATAAATTGGAAATCCATCATAAGCAAAACCTAATAATGGTGAATGAACTAATGGATTTATTGTATATAATCCATCAGATGGATAAGTAGAACAAATGTTAGACAAAACTGTTAAGTCTAAATTAAAAGCACTCGGATTTTGATGATGATGGTAATTACCCATAGCTGGATGTGCTTTGGAACAATCAAAACCTGCTCTTTCTGCTGGAATTGCATCTCTGTTCCAAGCTTGGGTTGTACCTGGTCCACCTGCACATGGCGGATTTCCTGGACCTCCACATAATGCATTCGTTGTTGAACTCCAAGCTACACCATCTCTATAATCAAATAACGCTACACCGTTTATAAATATACCAATATTTCCACCAGTAGTTGCAGTGGCTGTTCCTGTATTTTGAGATGGGCTTAATGGAATTTTAAATATTCTATTTTGTGCTGTTGCCAAAGACGGATTTCCATCTAGAAATGGTCCTGTAATATAAGCTGGAATTCCAGTTGCTGAAACATAAACCCATATACCATCATAATGAACCGTTTGAACATTGGCCAAAACAGCATCGTTAATAGGAGTTGAGTTACCAGCAACATAATGACGACCTGTTATTCCTGTTGTGTTTTGCAACCAATTTGTAATGGCAGGATTGGTTTGTGCATGGGTAAAAATTGTGGTAATGAACACAATCAAAACATTTTTTTTCATTGGTTATAGTTTATGGTTATTATATTAGACGATAATTTTTTTTAATTCTTGCATTTTTATTAATTATTTTTTGGAAAACTATATCTTGAATTAAATAAAAACTCTTTATCGGTTAATGTTTTCAAGAATGAAACTAATTCAACTCTTTGATTATCTGACAAATTAAGTGGTGTTTCTAATTCTTTTGATAAAGTTTTGCTTTTTTGAATTCCAAAATTATAATGTTTGACAACTTCACTTAATGTTTTAAATCTTCCATCGTGCATATAGGGAAAGGTAAACTCAATGTTTCTTAGGGTTGGAACTTTAAATAATAATGAATCTTTTGGGTTTTGGGTAATTTTCATTCTACCAAAATCGTTCAAAGTTGTGTCAATTGATAAACCATTATTTTTAAAATTATGATTTGTAAACAAAGGTTCTGTATGACAAGAAACACAATTTTGTTTGAACAATTCATATCCTTTTTGTTCCATTTCAGTAAATTTTTCTTCTTTTCGAATTACTTTATCATACTTAGAATTTGATGTTGTCAACGAAACTACAAATTGGGAAATAGCCTTTAAGGTTAATTGTCCTGTGATTTTTTTTGTACCAAATATTTTTTGAAATAAATCTTGATATTCTTTACCATTGTTTAATTTATTTACAACATTTTCAAGTGTTTCATTCATTTCAACTTCACTTGTAATTGGAGCAATTGCCTGAACATCAAGATGATTTACTCCGCCATCCCACATAAAACTTTTGCTCCATGCCAAATTTTGTAAGGTTAATGAATTTCGTGTTCCAATTTTGCCATCAATTCCGTGACTTAAATCGTGGTCAACATGTGTAAAACCTGTTTGTTGTAAATGGCAACTTGCACATGAAATAGTCGAATCTTTTGATAAAATAGGATCGTAAAACAATTTTCTACCTAATTGAAAGCCTTCTTCGGTAAGCGGATTATCTTTAAAATTATAGACTGGTTTTGGAAATCCTTTTGGAACTTCAAAATAAATAGGAGTGAAGTAACTTTTTGAAAAAGCTAAAATTCCAAAAATTGAAATTGAAAATCCCAATAAAAGAAGTGTTTTTCTCATTCAATAGTAAATATTTTTGTTGATAAATCTGCAATTTTCAGTGCTTCTTTCCCAGGAATCATTATCGAATTTGTTTTTGAAAGATTTATTTCTTCAAATAATTTTGATAAATCCATTACTAAATCAATTTGATTTTTGTTATTGCAATTAATATTGATTTTTCTAATTGCATAATTTGGTTCTAAATATCCACCTATATGAAACTGAAAAGCATTTTTTCTTGTTTTACAACTGTTGCTTTTCCCCTCTATTTTCATGTTGATGTAACCACTTTGCCATGCCCAATACATTCCGTTTTGTAAATCTAAATCACCAGATAACGCTCCAGAAACACTTGCCAAACTATCAACACCAATATTAAAAACTAATTTTGAAATTGATTTGTTTTCCATTTTTGAAATGGTAAATATTTTGGAATTATCGTCTTCAAAATCAATTAAATGATAACTTTTTTTTTCTTTATAAACAGAACCATCATCATAATTGATTTCAATACCTGAAATATAAAATTTCAATAAACTGAATTGTAAAGTATCATTTTTGGAACAATAGTTTTTATTTAATTCTAAATTTTCTGTTTTCCACTTTAGTTTAATTCTAAAACACAAAGAATCCTTTTCTTTTTGAGCTATTGCGCTTTTAAAAAAAAGGAGACAAAGTATAAAAAGAACTATTTTTTTATTCATTTTTTGGTTTTCTCCTATTATTAAAAATTTTGCTTAACTCTTCTGTAAGATTATTAAAGTCGGTCAGCTGCTCTTTTTTACAAAGTTTTTTTATTTCTAAAAAATGATTGAAGTGTGTGGTTTCAATTTGTTTTTGAAAACCTGCAAATTTCAAATATAAACTATCTCTTTTTGATGAATCAATAGTTTCTGAATTTAATAATTTATACAATTCATTTCTTGTGTTTCTAATAGAATCATCAATACTTCTAATAGTTTCCTGATGTAATTTGATCGTTTTATCATATTCAACAATTTGATTTTCATCAAAATGAAGCTTTTCAATTACAATTTCTCTAGGCATTTTTCTTCCTCTTGGTCCTTCATTATTCTTTGATAAAAATAAAAATGCAAGAATTCCAAAATTTAATGCTACTAATGCAATTACTGCAAATACTAATACTTTAGTCTTATTCATAACTACTTATATAATTGATTACTTTTATTTATTGAATGTTCTAAACTAGCTATTTCAGATTCATTGGAATTAGATTTACCATTCAATAGCATTATATTAAATGAAATTAAAACCACAATTGACGCTGCAACTAGCCACAATGTTTTTGGTGAAATTGTTGTTTCCTTAATTTCTTTTTCAATCTTTAGAAAAATAGCATCACTTGGAGTCGCTTTGGCTATTCCATCAACACTTTTTAAAACTTTATTTATAAAATCTTCTCTTTCCATAATTATTTAGACGAAATTGTTTTTTATTTCTTGCGGTAATTTTCAAATTTGTTACTCAATTTTTCTTTTAAAATTGTTTTTGCTCTAAAAACAAGTGATTCTACGGATGAAATACTAACATTCATTATCTCAGAAATTTCAGGATTACTCAATCCATCTAACTTTGATAGAATAAAAGCGGTTTTCTGATTTTCAGTCAATTCATTAATAACACTAAAAAGTATTGCAGCATTTTCTTTGTTTACTAAATCAATTCCAGGATGTTCAAAATTGGATAGAATTTGGAGTTCCTTTTTATTTTCTGATTTTTTACCAAAAATAAAAAAGCGCTTTACACTATTTTTATGTTTTATAAAATCTAAACTTTTGTTAATTGTGATTCTGTAAATCCAAGTTTTGAGTGATGAATTTTCTTTAAATGAATCTAATGAATTGTGAACTTGAACAAATACATCTTGAGTAATTTCTTCTGCATCTTCCACATTTTGAAGGTAATGCAACGCAACATTATAAACCAATACTTTATATTGGTTGTAAATGGCAATAAAATCGCTGTGGTTGCTACTCATTATTTTAAAGTATCACTTTAAGACTTAAACTTGTTAAAAAGGTTTAAATGTAATCTAATATTTTAGAAATAGTAAATTAGTCTTATATTTGGCTTTTATTTAATAGACAAACAAAATACCTAACTATTATGAAATTACTTGAAGGAAAAGTAGCTATTATTACAGGTGCTAGCCGTGGAATAGGTAGCGGAATTGCAAAAGTATTTGCACAACACGGAGCAAACGTAGCTTTTACATACAGTTCATCTGCCGAATCAGCTTTGGCTTTAGAAAATGAGTTATCAGCTTTAGGAATTAAAGCAAAAGGATATAAATCAAATGCAGCAGATTTTAACGAAGCTCAAAAATTAGTTGACGATGTAATGGCTGAATTTGGAAATATTGATGTTTTAATCAACAATGCCGGAATTACAAAAGATAATTTGTTAATGAGAATGAGTGAAGAGGATTTTGATAAAGTAATCGAAATCAACTTAAAATCGGTTTTCAACATGACTAAAGCGGTTCAAAAAGTAATGTTGAAAAATAGAAAAGGTTCTATTGTAAACATGAGTAGTGTAGTAGGAGTGAAAGGAAACGCTGGACAAGCAAACTATGCTGCATCAAAAGCAGGAATGATTGGTTTTACTAAATCTATTGCATTAGAACTTGGTTCAAGAAATATTCGTTGTAATGTAATCGCTCCAGGATTCATTGAAACCGAAATGACAGCAAAACTTAACGAAGATGTGGTTCAAGGTTGGAGAGATTCTATTCCGTTAAAACGTGGTGGAACTCCTGAAGATGTAGCTAATGCTTGTCTTTTCTTTGCATCTGACATGAGTGCTTATGTTTCAGGACAAGTGCTTAATGTTGATGGAGGAATGTTAACATAATAATTGTTTGCAGTATTCAGTTTGCAGTTTGCAGATGACTGAATACTGACCACTAGTCACTGAACACTGAATAAAATGAACAAATCCACTTTAGTATTAATAATCTTGTCAGTTATTGTAGCTGGTGGTTTGTCTTATTTTCAATATTTTTATAAAGCTAAGAGTAAGTCCAATACGACTAAAATCTTGGCTTTTTTACGTTTTCTGTCTATTTTTGGATTATTACTTTTATTGATTAATCCAATTGTGAGTAGAAGTACTTTTGAAACTGTAAAAACTCCTTTACCAATTGTAGTGGATAATTCAAGTTCAATTGTAGATTTAAAAGCGAATCAAGTTGCAAAAGAACTTTATGAAAAAATAAGTTCTAACTCAAAACTAAAAGATAAATTTGATGTTCAAACCTATAGTTTTGATTCTGAATTTCAACCTATTGAATCTGCTGATAAGTTGAATTTTAAAGGAAAGCAAACTAATCTTGATGAAGTTGCAAAAAACTTAAAAAGCATCAATAAAAATCTTTCTTTTCCAACGGTTTTAATTTCTGATGGAAATCAAACTTCAGGTTCGGATTTTGTTTTTAGTTTTGATGCTAATAATAAAGTTTATCCTTTGGTTGTTGGAGATACAACTACTTATTTAGATTTAAAAATAAGTCAGATAAACGTTAATAAATATGCTTTTCATAAGAATAAATTTCCTGTGGAAGTTTTTCTTCAATATGCAGGAACGAAATCGGTAACAGCTAATTTTGCTATTTCTCAAGGAAATAATGTTTTAAATAAGCAAAGTATTTCATTTTCTCCATCAAATAAATCAGCAGTTTTAAATATTTTATTGCCTGCAAATAAGACAGGTTTACAAATTTTTAACGCAGGAATTTCTTCTAACGAATCCGAAAAAAACACATACAATAATTCAAAGAAATTTGCTGTAGAAATCATCGATCAGAAAACAGAAATAGCTATAATTTCTTCTATAAATCATCCTGATATTGGAGCTTTAAAACGAGGCATTGAAACTAATGCACAACGAAAAGTAACCATTCTTAAACCTAATAAAATCAACGATTTAAATAAGTTTAATGTTTTGGTTTTATTTCAACCAAATGCTGAATTTAAACAATTATTTGAATCTAATAAAAATTTAAAAATAAATACTTGGATTATAACTGGTAATAACACTGATTTTGGATTTTTAAATCTGCAACAAACTCAAATGAACTTTAGAATGTCTTCTCAGAAAGAAGATTTTCTAGCTAATTTTAGTTCTGATTTTAATTTATTTGCTGCTGAAAATATTGGTTTTGAAAATTTCCCACCACTTGAGAATGCTTATGGAACCATAACTCCGAATGAAAATGTTACCGTTCTTTTATCTTCAAGAATTAGAAATGTAGAAACAAATCAGCCATTACTTGCTTTTTCTGATAATCAAGGAAGAAGAAGTGCTTTTTTGATGGGAGAAAATATTTGGAAATGGCGTGCACATAGTTTTATTGAAAAAAAATCATTTGAAGAGTTTGATGTTTTTTTAGATAAAACCATTCAATTTTTAGCTTCAAATGACTCTAAAAAATCACTTATTGTGAATCACGAACGTTTTTATAATTCTGGTGATGCTTTAGAAATTACGGCACAATATTTCAATAAAAATTATGAATTTGACGAGAAAGCTCGTTTGACAATTGCTGTAACAAATTCTAAAACAAAACAAGTAAAACGCTACGATTTGCTAAAAACGAATAATAGTTTCAAAGTAAATCTCGATGGTTTGGCTGCTGGGCAATATTCGTTTACAGTAAAGGAATTAAATTCAAATGCAAGTTATTCTAGTACTTTCGAAATATTAGATTTTGATATCGAAAAGCAATTCGTAAATCCGGATATGGCTAAATTGAAACAATTGGCTTTACAAACAAAAGGTACTGTTTTTGTTCCAAATCAAGTAGATGATTTAATTAAAATATTACTTGAAAACGAAGATTATAAAGCCATTCAGAAAGATATTGTAAAGAAAACACCTTTCATTGATTGGATTTGGCTACTCGTTTTAATTGCGATCTCACTTGCAGCAGAATGGTTTATTAGAAAATATAACGGATTGTTGTAAAACACGTAAAACTACGTATAGCCATTATAAAAATGAGTTATACATTTGTAAAGTTAAGTTAGACTTTAACACATTTTAAAACTCCACAAATGCAATTGACTGTACTGTGGAGTTTTTTATTTTTTGTACTTCTTATTCTTTAATATTGAACTTGCAGTTTGATAGTATGAAATAGTTTCATTAACCAACTTTGTATTCTCTTTTGCAATTGGAATTTGTTCGTAGTGAATTTGAAAATCTGCAGCTACATTATCTTTGGGTTCTAATTTTAGATTAAATTGTTTTACTTTTTGCTTTGGAGAGATAATAGTCAAAACATTGTCTTTCAGCAACCCTAAATCTTGATATGTTGCAATGAATGCTCTCGGTTGATAATCCGTTTTCAAAACATCTTGTCCAAAAAATTTTGTTTTGTAATTAAAGTTTAGTAAACCAAATAATGTGGGCATTAAGTCAATTTGTGAGACCATTTTATTATAAATGGCAGGTTGAATAAAACCTGGAGAATAAATTAATGCTGGAATTCTATATTTATCTAAAGGTAATTGTGTTTTACCAGAGCTCGATGCACAATGATCTGCAACAATTATAAAGACAGTATTTTTAAACCAAGACTGTTTTTTAGCCATTTCAAAAAATTGTTTCAATGCATAATCGGTATATTTTACGCCACCTTCACGAGATTTAGAATGTGAATCAATATCTATTTTTCCATCAGGATAAGTAAAAGGGCGATGATTGCTTACGGTCATCCAGTGGTTGAAGAAGGGCTCTCCAGTTTTTGATTCTTCGTTCATCACTTGTATCGCTTTTTTAGCCATATCCTCATCACAAACACCCCAAACATTTGAGAATGTAATTTCTTCTGGTTTTAAAGTTTTTTTATCAATTATTTTATAGCCATTTCCTCCGAAAAAATCTTCCATATTATCAAAGTAAGCGTCGCCTCCATAAAGAAAGTTAACTTGATATCCTTTTGATTTAAATATTGATGCAGTTGAAAATTTATTTTTATTGTCTTTTCTTTTTACTACACTTTCTCCAGCAGTAGGAGGAAGACATAAAGTAAAAGATTCTAAACCTCTAATGGTTCTATTTCCAACAGCATAAAGATTTGAAAATTGCAAACTTTGACTTGCTAAGCTATCAAGAAAAGGAGTAATGTTTTGATCATTTCCATAAGCTTTCAAAAAATCTGCACTCAAGCTTTCAATGGTAATTAATACAACATTTTTTCTATTTTCAAGATTTATACTTGATATAGTTCTTTTTGAAAAATCTTGAGAGATTCCGGGTATTAATTTTTCGATAGTAGCAAAAACTTTATCATCAGGTAATGTTTTATAAAATTTATTATAATCCAATTCACTACTCATAAAGGCTAAATAAAAACGATGCATACCATTGGATTGCAATTCGTTGGCAAAAACGTTATGAGATGTTTCTTGTTTTGATAATAATGGAATTATGAATATTGCTCCAAAAAAAATCAAACAATATAAAATTGTAGATATTATTTTTTCATTAAATGAAGGTAACTTGTTTAAAAATGATTTAGAGCGTTTTACAATAAGTAAGGTAATAAGTAATGTTAATATACCAACTCCTGTAAACAAAGGAATCACAGGATAAGATTCCATGATATTTTTAATTACTTCATTAGTGTAAACTAGATAATCTACAGCGATAAAGTTGTATCTAACACCAAATTCATTCCAAAAAAAGTATTCACTAACAGCGTTTTGAATAATTATTAAAACAAAAACGAAGATAGAAACAGAGAAAAATATTAATCTAATTTTACTTCTATATCTCGGTAAAAAAAGCATCAATCCGAATAAAATGGCCTTCAAAGAGACGAAAGCAATTCCAATTTCTGGCAAGGAACCTCCATATTCATGTAAAATGGATTTACCAGATAGAAGGTATAATAAAAGTAAAATAAGTAATCCAAAAATGATATAACCCCAAGGTTTTTGGTATTTAGAATTGGATAAAAACAATAAGTAAATCCAAAGAAAACAACTTGATAGTATAAAAATAAATACATCGGATAATAATCCCAAAGAAAATATTTTAACAATATCAATAAATGAAAAACTTGATTGCGTTATGGGATGAAATAATAAGACTAATCTTGTGATAATTCCAACAATAAAATAAAATAAAGCTAGATTAATAAAAGGCGAATGCTTTTTAAATAATTGCATGATATACAGTTTCTACAAATGTATCGCTGCAAATCTTCAATTTGTTTAAGGATAACTTAGTTTTGACTTAAGATTGGCTTAAGATTAATATTAGCTTAAGAAACCTCTAATTTGAATTGGACTTTAAATATTATGAATAATTTTGCGTTATAATATTGAATAAAATTTGTAAGTTGTTGTATAAAAAAAATTAGATGAAGAAAGTAATAATTATAATAACGTTATTGTTTGGAATCTTTGGTTATTCTCAAGATTGGAAGACCAACATAGAAGAAGCCAAAGTAACTGCTACTAGAGAAAATAAAAATATTCTTTTAGTTTTTTCTGGTTCTGATTGGTGTGCTCCATGTATTAAATTGGAAAAAAATGTATGGAAATCAGATGCTTTCAAACAGTATGCAGAGAAAAAATTAGTTTTGTTAAGAGCAGATTTTCCAAATAAAAAAGCTAATCAATTGCCAGCTGATGTAGCAGAACGAAATAAAAAATTATCTGAAAAGTATAATAAAGATGGGAATTTTCCTCTAGTAGTACTTTTGGATAAATCAGGAAAAGTCATTGGAATGACTGGGTTTAAAAACATATCTGCAGAAGAATATATCAAACTATTAGATTCATTGAATAAATAATGAAGAACTATTTATTAATCATTACAGCACTTTTTTCACTGACATCTTTCGGACAAATAGTTCATAAGAGAAAGTTGACAATGTTAGGCAGCCCGTTTGAAATTACTTTAGTAGCTAAAGATACTATTCAAGGTAACTATTTCATTGACAAAGCCGTTGCTGAAGTGAAAAGAATTGAGAATTTGATTTCAGATTGGATTCCAACCACACAAATTTCTGAAGTCAACAAAAATTCTGGAATCAATCCTGTAAAAGTTGATGATGAAGTCTTTCAATTGGTAACAAGAGCAAATAAAATTTCCAAACTTACCAATGGAGCTTTTGATATTTCATATGCTTCAATGGATAAAATTTGGAAGTTTGATGGCAGCATGAAAGAAATGCCAACCAAGGAAGCAATTAAAAATTCGGTTGAAAAAATTGGTTACGAAAAGATAATAATGAATGACTCAACCAAAACAATTTTCTTGAAAGAAAAAGGAATGAAATTGGGTTTAGGTGGAATTGGACAAGGATACATCGCTGATAAAGTCAAGGCATTATTACAAAAAGAAGGATGCCAATCAGGAATTGTAAATGTTTCTGGTGATATAAATACATGGGGAAAACAAATTGATGGCAAGCCTTGGACAATCGGAATTATAAATCCGATGAATAAAAATAAGGTTTTTGCAACATTTCCACTTGAAGATAATGCTGTAGAGACTTCAGGTAGCTACGAAAAGTTTGTAATGTTTAATGGTGTAAGATATTCGCATATCATTGATCCAAGAACAGGTTATCCAGCAACAGGAATTGTTAGTGTATCTGTATTTGCAAAACAAACTGAAATAGCAGATGCTTTAGCAACTGGAATTTTTGTATTAGGAATTGATGTTGGATTGGATTTAGTAAACCAACTTAAAGGAATAGAATGTATTATTGTTGACGACAAAGGAAAAATACATACATCAAAAGGAATTGATATTCAAAAATATAAATCTTAATTAATTACGCCATGTTTAAGAAAATAACATTAGTAGTTTTTTCGGTAATTGTTTTACAATCATGTAATTCAGTCAAACAATATGAAAAAGCTAAAGTTAATAGCACAGAAATGAAGCTTTCTGCAAAATCTACTGAACGATATGAAACTGCTTTTCAAGTTTATAGAGAAGCTGCAGCTGGAGCCAATGGAGGAAAATCTGGTGGTGGTTGTGGATGCAATTAATTTTTAATAAAATCATGCAAAATAAATTAGTAATAGTATTTTTTCTTTTTTCAGCCTTGGTCTTTTCACAAGAAATCGAAGTGGCAAAAGATAGTATAGTAACTTTCAAAAAAAGAGTATTAGAGTCAACAGAAGTTGATTTTATGCTTAGTTATTACAATCAAGACGGAATTCATTCCTCTGTATCAGGAGGAATTGGTTCTGAAAAATTGACCGATATTGCATCTAATATCGTTGTAGCGATTCCTATGAATGATGATGATGTACTTACTATTGATGCTGGAATCTCTGCATATACGTCAGCCTCATCAAGTAACATCAATCCTTATGATTCTAAAAATCCCACACCATGGCAAAGTTCGTCAGGAGCTTCAGAGCAAGATGCTTTGGTTTCTTTGGTAGCTAATTACAGTCATAGTAGTGATGATAGAAATTTTATATGGAATGCAGATGTTGCATTTTCCAACGAATATGATTACACTTCAATAGGTTTTGGAGGAGGAATTTCTAAATTATTCAACGATAAAAATTCTGAAGTTTCTGTAAAAGTAAATGCTTATTTAGATCAATGGAGACCAATTTATCCTGGAGAATTACGCAATGGAAACTTTAGTAGTTATAATACATTATTTAGCCCAAATTTTGTTGCTTGGGACAGTACAGCTCGTAATTCTTATTCAGCTTCAATAAGTTTCTCTCAAGTACTAACTAAGAAAACACAATTTTCTATTTTCTTTGATTTAGTGCAACAAGAAGGTAAACTTTCATCGCCTTATCACAGAATTTATTTTGCTGACAAACCTGATTATTATATAGGTAATCCAAGTTTTATCCCAAATTATGAAAACAGTTCCAATGAAGGTGTTTATAGATTAGCTGATGCCATAGAAAAACTACCAAGTTCTCGTTTCAAATTGCCTATTGGTTTACGTTGGAATTACTACATCAATGAAACATTTGTTGTTCGAACCTATTACAGATATTACACAGATAATTGGGATATTACAGCACATACAGCATCTATAGAAATGCCCATTAAATTGACAGATAAATTCACTATATCTCCAATGTATCGTTATTATACACAAACACAATCTAAATATTTTGCTCCGTTTGAAAAACATTTATCAACAGAAGAATTCTACACTTCAGATTATGATTTATCATCATTTAATGCAAATCAATACGGACTTGGAGTATCTTACACGGATATTTTCACGAGCTCAAAAATTTGGAAATTTGGTTTAAAAAATATTGATTTTAGATTCAATCATTATGATAGAAGTGATGGTTTAAGTTCAAATATAGCTAGTTTAGGATTCAAATTTGTAATGCAATAGCAATGAAAATTTTAATAGTTGAAGACGAAAAAGGTATATCAGATTTTCTAAAACAAGGTTTAGAAGAGGAAAGTTATGAAATAATCGTGGCATCAGATGGCTTATCAGGTTTGGATTTAGCTATTACAAATAAGCCAGATTTAATTTTGTTAGATTGGATGTTGCCTAAAATGTCTGGAATTGATGTTTGTAAAGAATTTAGAAAAATAGATTCAAAAACACCAATTATTTTTCTTACTGCGAAAGATACTATTCAAGAAACTATTGAAGGATTAAAATCTGGCGCTAATGATTATATTAAAAAGCCTTTTAGCTTTGAAGAACTATTAGAAAGAATAAAAATTCATTTCAGAACAATAAACGATGCCAAACAATTAACTTTGTCTAATATCAAAGTTGATTTAAGTAAATATCAAGTTTTTGTTGATGATAAAGAAGTTTCTCTAACTCAAAGAGAATTTGAATTATTGGTTTATCTAATGAAAAATAAAGGAAACGTTTGTACAAGAGTTCAAATAATTGAAGATGTTTGGGACATTCATTTCGAATACGACACCGGAGTAATAGATGTATTTATGAATGCTATTCGAAAAAAACTTAACTTAAGTAAAGAAAATGATTGTATTAAAACAATAAGAGGCGTTGGCTACATTGCCAATGACATGAACTAAATATGTTTACATTTTCATTCAGAAATAGAATTGCTTTCAATTATATAATGAGCACAGCGCTACTTATAGCATTTGTGTTTATAGTTATCTATCAGGTTATTTATTATAGCGTTGATAATCATATAAATGATGACATAAATGATGAAGTAAAAAAACATTTAGGTGAAATTGAAATTGATAGAAACGATACTTATTTAATTCAAGTTGATCAATGGCGAGCAAGAGAGCATAATACTGTTGATGTTAACCCAGTTTTTGTTCAATTTCATGATATCAATAATCAGTTAATTGATAAATCTCCAAATCTTAAAGGAATTTTATTAAAATTATACGATAAAGACAAAGACAATGTTCTTGTTGATACTTATCTAAATAATAAACCAATTAGACAAATTCAAGTTCCACTTTTAGATGATAACAAAATAATAGGTCACGTTATAGTAGCAATGTCTCTTGATGATGCAACTATGATTTTGACTAATTTAAAAAACATACTTCTAATTGCTTTTCCATTAATTTTGGTTGTCTTATTTCTAATTGCAAGACTTATTGCAGGAAGAAGTATTAAACCAGTAACTTCAATTATTGAAACTTCAAGTACCATAACAAGAGATAATTTATCATCACGAATTCAGCTTCCCAATAATAAAGACGAATTATACACACTTTCTGAAACTATTAATGATCTTTTGGATAGAATTGAGAATGCAATTAAACGTGAAAAACAATTTACCTCAGATGCCTCTCATGAACTTCGAACACCTTTAGCAGTTATAAAAGGTACAATGGAAGTATTAATAAGAAAACCTAGAGAAAAGCAAGAATATGAGGAGAAAATCAATTTTTGCATAAAAGAAGTTGATAGATTAAATAATCTAGTTGACCAGTTACTTTTATTAGCACGTTTTGAAAATCAAAAGCAAAATATTAGAAACGAACAAGTATATCTAAACTCTCTAATACTTGATACAATAGCCAGATTTTCTGTAAAAATTAAAGAAAAAAAAATAACAATTGTTGCTAATTTTCAAGAGGATTATTATATAAAATCAGATACTTATTTAGTTTCAATTATTTTAAGTAATATAATATCTAATGCAATAAAGTACAGTAATAAAAGTGGAAAAATTGATATTGAATTGAAAAAAGATAAGGAGAACGTTTATTGCAGCATTTCAGATAATGGTATTGGAATTGTAGCAGAGGATTTAGAGAAAATATTCAATTCTTTTTATCGTTCCGATGTATCTAACCATCCTGAAATCAAAGGAACTGGACTTGGATTATCAATTGTAGAAAGACTTTGTAATTTGCTAAAAATTGATATTGATATTACGAGCGAAGAAGATGTAGGAACAACTATTATTTTAAATTTTCCAAAATAGTTTTTCAAGCGTATGGTATGATACTTAATTGTATAAATAAAAATAAATAATTTTCAATTATAACATAATTATTAAGATGACAAGTCTTTTTTTATCAATAAATTATGATTAAATCTAAAAAAGAAAAGGAAATAATAACAATAGATAATTATCTAGACAGTCATTACATCCATAGAAGTAATTGGTTAAGAGCTGCTGTTTTAGGAGCAAATGATGGAATAATATCTATTTCAAGTCTTGCTATTGGAGTTGCTGCAGCAAGTTCAACAAGAGAGCCTATTGTTTTAGCTACAGTAGCCGGACTTGTTGCTGGTGCATTATCAATGGCAGCTGGAGAATATGTATCTGTAAGTTCACAAACGGATACAGAAAAAGCAGATATTGAAAGAGAAATAAATGAATTGGCAGAAATGCCTGAAGAAGAGTTGAAAATATTAGCTCAAATATATGAAAAAAGAGGATTAAAAAAAGAAACTGCTATGCAAGTAGCCATTGAATTCACGGAGAAGGATGCATTAGGCACTCATGTCAGAGATGAATTAGGAATAAATGAGATAAGTCAAGCAAATCCAATTCAAGCTGCTATTTCATCAGGTACTGCATTTACTGTTGGTGGTGTATTACCATTGCTTGTTATTCTTTTTGCACCAGTAAATAATATAGAATACTGGCTCTATGCTTTCACAATAATTTTTCTAATGGTATTGGGAAGTATTGCTGCTAAAACTGGAGGTTCAAGTGTAAAAAAAGCTATTTTACGTATAACCATTTGGGGTACAATTGCATTGGTATTATCAGCATTAGTAGGCTATATCTTTGGAGTTAGGGTATAAAACTTAATCACTAAAATATATGATATTTATGTAATTTATTTAAAGTATTTTACAAAAATTAAATTTAAAAAATAACTAATTTAGGATAACCAATAGAACTAAATAAAAAACTTAAAAAATTAAATTATGAACGACGCACATTTGCACATGGTAGTAAACCACTTTCCAATTATTGGAATAATTCTTGGTTTCGGAGTTTTAATTGCAGGAATTGTTTTTAAAAATGATTCTGTAAAAAATACAGCTTACAGCTTGTTTATCGTAGGAGCTATTTTTGCTGCTATAAGCATGGCAACAGGAGAAGGAGCAGAGGAAATGGTAGAAGACATGCCATCTGTTGGAAAACAAATCATTCACGAGCACGAAGAAATGGCTGAAAAATTAGCAATCGTATTATATCTTTTAGGTGTAGTTTCAATTGCTGGATTAGTTGCCAATATTAAGAAACATTCTCAAGCAAAATTAGTTTCTTTTTTAGCGTTAACAATTGCTGCTGTTGGAATCTTTTTAGGAAAACAAACAGGAACAACTGGTGGTGAAGTTCGTCATACAGAAATTAGAGCAGATTCGGGAACAGCTACAGAAGCAGTTCAAAGTGGAGGTGAAGCTGCAGAAGATGAAGATTAAATAACCGTTTACACTTTAAAATAACCGCTTTATTTGTCGTGATAAAGAGGTTTTTTTTTAAAATAAGTTATGAAGAAAATCCTTTTCATCGACCGTAATGCGATATTAACTAGCAACTTCAAGTAAAAGAACTTGACTTTTCAATCGTTCTATCAACATATTCATCATTCTCTTATTCAAATTGGAGGAATTTTTAATATAAGTATTGTATTCCTCTGTAGTAAATAAACCTATAACCATTCCTTTTAGCGAGTTTCTAAATTTGATATCGCGTTGAATTGTATTCTCTATGTAAGACATCTTTTTATCAGGTGAAAGCTTGAAGAAAACACCTTTTTGCTTGACGGCATAATTCATAAAAACTTCAATAAATAAATCATTTTGAAATTTTAGTATTGGTCTCAAGGTCTTGTTTTGAAAGATTTCTTCTGACGAAGATTGCTCTGTAATATTTCCAATTGAAGAGCCACGTAATTCTAAAATTGATAAATCTCTTGTTTTCATTTTTTTATTTAAAGTTATAAAAAAACCTCTGTCTTAAAACAGAGGTTGATTTATATTTATTAAGAACAAATTGTTAATTATCCTTTGATTTTGAAAGTTACTCTTCTAGCAAGTTTTCTAGCTCCTTCAGAATCAACATCTACTGATGTATCTTCACCAGAACTAACTATATTAAGTCTCGAAGGATCAATTCCTGCTTTAACTAAAATTGCTTTAACAGCTTCAGCACGACCTTTAGATAATGCATCATTACGATCATTAGATCCAATTTCGTCTGCATGACCAATAATGTCTACAGATGCAGTAGGGTTGTTTTTCAAATAAGTTCTGATAAAGTCAATTCCTTCAGTTGAAACATTTGTAGGTTTAACTTTACCTGTATCAAAATACGTTGTAACATAACCTTCGTTTACTAAACGTTTAACCATGTCAGAATTAGATTTTTCTGAAGTTTCTTTAGATGATTTGTCAATATAACGTTCTAGTTCATCTGGAACACCATTTCTATTGACATCAACCATTTTACCTCTTGTATCAACAGCAACACCAGCTACAGAATTGTTTTCTTGGTCTAAATAATCAGCGACTCCATCTTTATCTGTATCATTCATTAATGTTTCTACTTCACCAATTCTCTTGTTTAGAGAATCAATTTCTTCAATGTTCTTGTCTTTCAATATAGTATAATCTCCATGAAGTTCGTTTCTTCCTAAAGAATAAGTCAAACCTAATGATGTTGTTACTAATTGACCATTTAAGTTATTCTCAATTTCCGCATATGTTCCATCCCAGTTAAAGTGTTGTCTGTAATTGTTTTGAATAGTTACATCTAGAATAACAGACATTTTTTTAGAAATTCTAAATTCAGGAGTTACACCTATTAATAAACCACCATTATATTCTGTTTGGTTATAATTATGATCATTTTCAATGATATTTGGAGTTCTAGATGTCATCGCATCAATTTTCAAACCACCATGAATCAAAATTGCAAGTCTACCCATTGGTTCTTGAATTTTGAATAAACGATTTGCATTTACAACACCTTGAAATGAAACACCAATTTGTTGCATTTTAAAAGGTAAACTACCATTGTTTTTAATATTTTTAATTTCCTCAAAATGTAAACCTCCTTTAATACCAAAAACTGGACTTAACATATATCGAGCAGTCAATGAGAAACTATTCGCTTGTGGTTTACCTAAAAAAGTACCTGGGTCACTTGAAAAATATCCAGTAGAATATGGTCTAACTCCTTTTGCCTGACCAGCAGTTGCTTCAATTGTCCATTTGTTATATTCTGATGACGCAGTAGTATCTTTCTTAACTTTGTTTTCTTGAGCTATAACTGAAAGCGATGAAGTCAATAATAATGACAATAATGTAATTTTTTTCATATTATTAAATAGGTTATAATCTATTAACTTGCAAATATAATCGTTTACATGAAATTAACAACTTTTTTATAAACAAAAATCAATTGTATAAATATTTTTATCGTATGATTCCGGATTTAAATTATATTAATCTATAGAATCCAAATATGAAATAGTTAAATTTGCTTAATAAATTAATATTTAAATGAGATTTCATACCAGAAAATGGGTTAAACCTGAAGATTTGAACCCAAACAGTACTTTATTTGGAGGTAGACTATTAGCGTGGATTGATGAAGAAATAGCTTTGTATGCTATAGTTCAACTAGAAAGTCCACGAATTGTTACCAAACATATGTCGGAAATCAATTTTAGAGCATCCGCAAAGCAAGGAGATATTGTTGAAATTGGAATTGATGTAGTAAAATTCGGAACAACTTCCTTGACTTTAATGTGTGAAGTAAGAAACATGATGACCAAAGAAACCATAATTACTATTGACACAATCACAATGGTTAGTGTTGGTTTAGATGGAAAACCGCAAGCTCACGGCAAAACAAAAATCGAATATGTAGAAGATAGATTAAAAAAATAACTATTCTTCTAAAGTGATTTTATCGGTTGGCATTTCGTAAATTTCTAAATCGAAATAGGCTATTGATGCTATAATATGGTCAAAAATATCCGCCATAATATATTCATATTGCTCAAATCGTTGGTCTTTAGAAAAAACATAAATTTCTAAAGGCATTCCGTGTGGAGTAGGTTGCAATTGACGACATAGCAGAATCATATTTTTATTAATTCCAGGATAATGTTCCAAATAATTAGTAATATATTTTCGAAACAACCCAAAATTGGTCATGTTTCTTCCATTAATAGGTAGCGATTTATCTACATTATAAGTTTTGTTATACTTATTAATTTCGTCTTGTCGTGTGTCTATATAATGAGAAACTAATTGAATTCGCTTCATTTTTTGCAAATCATCTTCATTCAAAAAACGGATGCTTTTTGCTTTAACTAAAATATGTCTTTTAATTCGTCTTCCATCAGAATCTAACATTCCTCTCCAATTTCTAAAAGAATCAGAAATTAAGCTGTAAGTTGGAATTGTAGTTGTAGTATTATCAAAATTTCGAACTTTTACGGTTGCTAAATTGATTTCTATTACATCTCCATCAGCACCATATTTATCAAATGTAATCCAATCTCCAATTCGAACCATATCGTTTAAAGAAACTTGAACACTTGCTACAAATCCGAGAATGGTATCTCTAAAAATCAAGATAACGATGGCCGAAATTGCTCCTAAAGTTCCAAATAATGTGTTTGTGGTTATATCAAATATTTTTGAAATAATAACACCAACTCCAACAATCCAAAGTATTATCATAATTACCTGAATGTAACTATCAATTGGTTTATCACTATATTTGGGTTGATCTTTTAAGTAATCACGAATGGCTTTTAGTACGCTTCGAACTATCCAAAGTGATAATAAAATAATATAAATTCCAACTAGTTTTCCGAAAACGGTTTCCCAATAAACATAAGCTTCAAGAATAACCGGAACAGATTTATAAATGAATAAAAACGGAATTAAATGAGCAATATATTTGGCAGTTTGATTGGAAACTAACAAATCATCGAAGTTAGTTTTGGTCTTTTTAGCCACAATTGCCATAATTGTAACCAATGTTAATCGAAATATTACATAAATTAGATAAGCCAGAACACATAAAATAACAATATTTATAGCCAAGCTAATATAAGATGCTATGGTATCTCCAAAGCTCATTTTACGAAGTAATGGATACAACCAACTAAATATTTTTTCTAAAATTTTATGCATCTTTTAGATACTTTTTTTCAATGTAAAAAGTTCCAAATGGAGGAATAGATGCCAAACAAATCTCAACATATTTTCTAACTTCCCATTTTTCAGAAAATTTAAGATAGGTCGCAACTATAATATATAAAGTAAACAATACGCCATGAGCCATTCCAATATGTTTTACATAAATTGGATCTCCAAAAATATATTTCATTGGCATGGCAAAGAAAAAAAGAAGAAGAGCAGATATTCCTTCTATTAGTGCTAATTTTTTAAAAAATTTCAACATTGATTTTTAATTTGTTTTACAAAATTAAGCATATCATTATTTAAAAACCTACAATCTGACTTACTTTTGCAATAATTTAGCATTTATATGAGCAAACGCGATTTAAAAAAGTATTTATCCGAATTGAATAAAGAGCAATTGGAAGAACAATTGATAGAACTTTACGACAAATTTAAAGATGTAAAAGTTTATTATGATTTTGTTTTTAATCCAAATGAACGAAATTTGGTTAAAGATGCCAAACTCAAAATTTCAAACGAATATTACCCAATTCGTGGCAAAAAACCTAAAATGCGTCGCTCTACAGCTCAGAAATTCATCAAACATTTTATTACACTTGGAGTAGATTCTTTTATAATTGTTGATGTCATGCTTTATAACATAGAAATTGCGCAAACCTTATCATCTGAAAAGCAAATTAATCAAGAAGCATTTTATAAAAGTATGCTCAATTCCTTTGAACAAGCCATTAGTTTTATGATTGAGAAAGGAATTTTAGACGAATTTAGAAGTAGAGTAGTGGCTATAAAAGAAGAAAGTATCAAACAAAATTGGATAAACAAATACGAATTCAACGCAATTGTGGAACGATTTGATTATTAAATTTTCTATATATTTCTAAAAACATAGCGTTCAAACTCTTTTTTAGATGTATTTTTGCAAAATTGTAAAAATCGCTATGTCAAAAAAAGATATTCTTGCAGAAATTGAAGATAAAAAGGAACTTTACGGTTACCAGAAAGGCGATATCGACAAAATTTTTAAGCGATTAGATAATGCGCCACACAACTATCATTTACTTTATCAATTGCCTACAGGTGGCGGAAAAACAGTAATATTTTCAGAAATCACAAGACGTTATTTAGAACAACATAATAAGAAAGTTGTTGTTTTAACACATCGAATTGAGCTTTGTAAGCAAACTTCAAAAATGCTTAAAGCTTTTGATGTTAAAAATAAAGTCATCAATAGTGCCATAAAAGAGCTTCCAGACCAAGAAGAATATTCATGTTTTGTAGCGATGATTGAGACACTTAAAAACCGTCTTAATGATGAAAAATTAGAAATACAAGATGTTGGTTTAGTGATAATTGACGAAGCTCACTTCAATTCATTTAGGAAGTTATTTAGTGCTTTTGAAAATGCATTTATTCTTGGAGTTACAGCAACGCCATTGAGTTCAAATATCAAACTTCCGATGTATGAAAATTACAGCGAATTGATTGTTGGAGATACGATTCAAAACCTTATTGACAAAGGATTCTTGGCTAAAGCAACAACTTATAGTTATGATGTTGGACTAACTTCGTTAAAAGTTGGAATAAATGGTGATTATACTGTAAAATCTTCAGATGATTTGTATAGTAATATGGTAATGCAAGAGAAATTATTGCATGCTTACACAGAAAAAGCCCTTGGGAAGAAAACTTTGATTTTCAACAACGGAATCAATACTTCACTGCATGTTTATGAGAGTTTTAGACATGCCGGATACAACATCAGACATCTTGATAATACAACTAGTACAGAAGATAGAAAAGATATTTTACAATGGTTTAAGAAAACTCCAGATGCTATTTTAACTTCAGTTGGAATCTTAACCACAGGATTTGATGAGCCCACAGTCGAGACCATTATTTTAAATCGTGCAACAAAGTCGTTAACGCTTTATTTTCAGATGATTGGACGTGGATCAAGACGTTTACCAAATAAAGACAGTTTTACTGTTATTGACTTAGGAAACAACGCATTACGTTTTGGTTTGTGGAATAATCCTGTAGATTGGCAACATATTTTTAAATCTCCAGAATATTATTTAGAAAGTCTTCGTGATGATGCCGATATAGAAAGTAATTTCAAATATGTAATGTCTGACGAACTTCGCAAGAAATTTTCAAAATCAGTTGATATTTCTATGGATATTCATGAGGAATTCAAATTTACAGTAAAAAATAATTTGAAAGCCAAAACCATTATTGAAAAATCTCTAGAACAACACGCAACAATGTGTGTGGAAAATACCGAAGAATTGATTGATGCCAGAAAACTTTCAAAAGAATTAAACGACGATATTGAATATCGAATTAAACAATATTGTATTTGTTTAGGAAACGTTACTAAAAACTATAGAAGTTGGTTAATAGAAGATTACACGTTAAAACTAACAATTGCAATTGGTAGATTATATCGTATTAAAATCATGTCAGAGCCTTAAAACACGTGCTTTCTTCTGTTTTACAATATTTATCTATTTGCACTATAATTTATATTATGTAAAATAGAATATTTCAAAAGTACTACACTGCTTCATAATAAATCATCCGAATTATAGTTTTAAAACTAAAAACTTAAAGATTGATTGAATCTTTATCTTTATTACTTTTGCATATTGATTGATTTTTTATATTTTTATAAAAATAACTTATATATGAGTAATGCTATTTCTGAACGTGTTGCAAATTTTCTAAAAGAATACGAACCGTTTAATTATTTATCATTTGATGATTTAATTAAAATTGCCAATACCATTCGCGTTATTAATTTGGAAAAACACAAATCGTTGTTTCAAATTAATGATAAACTTCATGATTCTTTTTATGTTGTAGCTTCTGGTGTTATTCATCTAACCGTTATTTCAGATGCTGAAGAAACGTTGTTGAATAAATGTTATGCTGGTGATATCTTTGGTTTACGTCCGTTTTTTGCTAAAAATAATTATCAAATGACTGCCAAAGCTCGTGAAGAAAGTATTGTTTATGCTATTCCTATAGCAACTTTTAAACCTTTTGTGGCTCAAAATACTGAAGTTTTAAATTTCTTATTAGAAAGTTTTGCAGCCAACACCAAAAATAACTTTGATAATCAAAGTCATGCATTGCTTTCAGATAATGTTGGATATACTGACAATCAATCTGATATGTTGTATTTTCAATCATTGACTTACAACAAAACGCCTTTAAAAATAAGTAGCACTACTCCTATCAAAGATGCCGCATTATTGGCTACGGAGAATATGATTGATAGTGTACTAATTACCGAGCAAGGTTTCCCAGTAGGAATCGTTACTGATAAAGATTTTAGATCGAAAGTTGCTACTGGTCGTTTTCCATTATCAAATGCTATTGAAAAAATTATGGCTTCTCCGGTGATAACTGTTACTGAAAACATTTCGGTTGCTGAAGCACAGTTAGTTATGCTTAAACATGGTGTCACTCACCTATGCGTTACCCAAGACGGAACCGATAAATCGGAAGTGAAAGGAATTATTTCTGAACATGATTTAGTGGTTGCTCAAGCCAATAATCCTGGTGTACTTCTTAAAGAAATTAAACGTTCACAAACAGCCAAAGAACTTAAATTAGTTCGTGATAAATTAACCGATATCATTCAATCTTCATTAAATAAAAACATTCCGCTTACACATATTAATAGTATTGCTGGCGAAATTACTCTAGCAATTATAAAAAGAGCTGTAGAACAATCTATTTTAGATTTGGGCTCACCTCCTGCTCGATTTGCTTGGTTAAGCATTGGTAGTCAAGGTCGTAAAGAGCAATTGTTATTGACAGACCAAGATAGTATTTTGGTTTTTGAAGATGTTTCTGCAGAAAAATACCGCGATGTAAAAGATTACTTTTTAAAATTAGCAAAAAAAGCAACCGCAACTTTAGAGAAAGTTGGATTTGTATTCTGTCCGCAAGGTCATATGGCTAGCAATATGCTTTGGTGTAAATCATTGACAGACTGGACAAAACAATATAACAGTTGGATGAATACTCCAGGTGAAAACTCCAACGAAATTAGTAGTGTTTTCTTTGATTATGAAATGGCTTTTGGTGAACAAAAAATTGAAGATGCCATCACGGAAACTATTTTCAAAAATGCTAAAAACAATGTTCTTTTCTTCGATTATTTAGGAAATGATGCTATAAAAAAACCTACGCCTTTAAACTTCTTCAAAAAATTCAATTTGGAAGAAGAAGGCGAAAACAAAGGTAAATTTGACATAAAAACAAGAGCTTTAATGCCACTTGTTGATGGTGCAAGAATGTTGACGATGAGCAATGGTATTAAAGGAATCAACAGTACTTATTTAAGATACAAACAATTAGCAATTGTAGATCCTAAATTCTCAGAAGTATATTTGAATTGTGCCGATGCTTATTTGGTTTTATCAAAATTTAGAGCTGTAGAAGGATTAAAAAATGATAGTTCTGGTCAATATATAAATCTGGATGAACTTAATAAAGTAGATAGAGAGAAACTGAAAAATGCACTCAATCCAATGCGTGACTTAGAAGAATTAATAAAAGATCGTTTTCAACTAACTCAATTTTCATAGTTATATGCTCGACTGGATTAAAAATATCAACAAAGAACATCCTGAATTTTGGAAAACTTATCTATCTAAATTTGATAAAAAATCAAATCGATATGTTGTTTTATCTACCGAAACAACTGGACTTAATCCTAAGAAAGATGTAATCTTATCTTTTGGAGCTGTTGGCGTTGTAAATGATAATATACTTATTTGTGATGTTTTTGAAGTAGTTATTCCTCAATATAAATTCCTTCACGACAACGGTTTATCTGATGATTTTCTTTTAGAAAGTTCACAACCTAAATTATCTGAAATTCAAGCTATTGAAATGTTTATCAACTTTATTGGCAATGCCACTTTGGTCGGACATCGTATACATTTTGATATAGAAATGATTAACGAAGTTTTAGAAAAATCTTCTTGTGGAAGACTTAAAAATGAAGCTTTAGATATTGAAGTCATGTACAAAAAACTACATGATATCAATGACAAAAACTTTTCGTTAGATGAATTAAGCCATCTTTTTAAAATTGCTAAAACAGAGCGTATCTCAACTACTGACGATGCTTACACTATTGCTTTATTGTTCTTAAAACTAAAAAGCAGATTAGGATTAAAGTAGCA
>CANGUP010000029.1 GCA_947457105.1 Flavobacteriaceae bacterium | reverse complement strand
GGTTTCTCAGTTGGATTTCCAAATTTATCAAAATAGAACATTGGAATTTTTAATCGTTCTAAACCAGGAATAACCTCTGAACCTTTACCTGTAACAATGATTCTTAAATTATCTTCAAGAACATATTTATTCATAACTCTCATTACATCATCAGCAGTTACTGCTTGAATGTTTTTGATATAGTTTTCATAGAAATCTGCAGGTAAACCTTCAGTTTCAATGTTTAATGCATAACGAGCAACTGTTTGCGGTTTTTCAACTTGCATTACAAATCTTCCAACATATCCAGCTTTTACATCATTTAATGTTTGCTCTGAAACTTTTTCTGTTCTAATTCTTTTAATTTCTTTTAAGAATTCAACAACAGCACTATCAGTAACAGCGTTTCTCACTTGTGAGTTAGCTTTAAATTTACTAGCCATGTATTTACTTGAACCTACACTTGAACGAGCGCCATAAGTCCAACCATGAGCTTCACGTAAGTTCATGTTTAAATAACTATTAAAATCTCCACCTAAAACTTGATTTGCAACAATAACTGGAAAGAAATCAGGGTCAGATAATTTTAAATTTACAGTGTTCACTAGAGAAATTTCAGATTGAACTGCATTTGGCATATCTACAAAATTAATTTGTGTGTACTGAACATTGCTTGGAACAGTATATGTTTGTTGAGGGGCTTTTCCTTTAACCCATTTTCCGAATAATTTTTCAACAATCTTTTTTGTTTCTTTGAAATTTACATCACCAATTACAACCAAATAAGCTTTTTCTGGCAAGAAATAAGTAGTGTAATTATTTTTTACATCTGATAAAGAAACATTATTAATTGTTTGCTCTGTTAAGTATTCTCCAGCTGGATTATTTTTTCCGTAAACCAATACGTTTTCAACTCTTCCAGCAACAGCAGGAACACTTTTTTCTTGTGTTTTTATACCCTCAATAAGTTTTTCTTTTTCTTTATCGAATTCTTCTTGAGTAAAGTTTGGGTTTAATGCACCATCAGCCATTAATTCTAAAATTCTTTTTGAATATTTAGATAAACCGCTTGCGAATGCACCATTTGTACTAAAGTTTATATCAGCTCCTAAGAAATCTACTTCTTCATTGAAGGCATCTTTACTGATAGTTTTAGAACCATTTCCAATTAATGAACCTGTTAATTCATCTACACCTTTTTTATCGCCTTCTGCGTAAGGAGCATTGTCGATAGATAGGTTGAATGAAACTCTAGGTAGTTTTTTATCTTCAACAACCAAAACTTTCAATCCGTTTGGTAAAACAAAAGAAACTGGTTTTTTAATATTTATTTTAGGCGCAGGTCCTGGTTTCGGCTGTGATCTGTCTTGTGCTTGCATAGTGATAGTTAAAAACAAGCTTACTATTAAAATTATATTTTTCATGATTTCTTATTATTTATTTTCAGCTTTATCTTTTGCAGGAACATAATCTAAGATCAATCTTTGATTTGGATTCAAATATTTCTTAGCAGTATCTCTAATTTCTTCACGAGTAATTGAACGATAAATTTCAATTTCAGTATTGATTAAATTAATATCGCCATACAACATATAATAAGTAGCTAAATTTTCAGCAACACCTTCAACGCTTGAATTTCCGTTTACATAGTTATTTTCGTATTTGTTTTTCAATTTCAACAAATCATTTTCAGAAATTAACTCTGTTTGTAGATTAGCGATTTCTGCATCTGCTTCTTTAATTAAATCTGCAGAGGTAAACTCACCTTGAGGAATTCCTATAATCATATAAGAACTATAGTCTTCTTGGCTATAATTGAATGAACTTAACTGAAGAGCCATTTTCTTTTCATCAACAATTTTTTTGTACAATCTTGAACTTTTCCCATCGCTCAATAAAGTAGAAATCATATCTAAAACTCTAGCATCTCTGGTTTTCATTGATGGAGTTCTGTATGCTGCAACCACCATTGGTTTTTGAATGTTCGGATCTTCATATGTTGCATTAATTTGTTGTGTAATTGGTTCCTCAACAAATGTTTGCTTAACTGGTTTTTCTCCAGCAGGAATTGGACCAAAATATTTTTGAATCCATTCTTTAGTTTTTGCAATATCTAATTGTCCTGCAACTACTAAAACTGCATTTTTAGGAGAATAGAATTTTTTATTAAAAGCTTGAAATTCTTCTAAAGTTGCAGCATCTAAATGCTCCATTGAACCAATTGTAGCCCAACGATAAGGATGATTTTTGAATAAATTCTTTTTTACTTGAGCAATCCAGCTACCATAAGGTTGGTTATCAACTCTTAGGCGTTTCTCTTCTTTTACAACTTCATTTTGAGTATCAACACCAATTTGGTTGATAACAGGATGCATTAATCTTTCAGATTCCATCCATAAACCTAATTCTAGATTATTAGATGGAAAAACTTCAAAGTAGTAAGTTCTGTCATCAGAAGTGTTGGCGTTGTTTGTTCCACCATTTCCAGTCACAATTTTGAACCACTCACCTCTTTTGATGTTTTGAGTTCCTTCAAATAATAAATGTTCAAAAAAGTGAGCAAACCCTGTTCTTTCAGGATTTTCATCTTTTGAACCTACGTGATACATAACCGAAGTTATAACAACAGGTGCGGATGGGTCGTTGTGTAATACAACATGCATTCCATTGGCTAAGTCATATTCCTCAAAAGCGACCTTTTGAGCATGAACTGTTCCTCCAAGCATAAGCATTGAACTTAAAGCGATTAAAGATTTTTTCATAAAAACTATTATAAATTTTAGTTGATAGTACAATTAGTATAGTAATTGCAATTTCTGTTACACAAAAATAGATTTTTTTATGGCTACTAAAAAAAGTATTTAACTTTAAATTTTAAAATATATAATCAATTGATTTTTAAGTGAAAACTTTTTCATAAATGGGTTGTATTAGAAATATTTATTTGTATATTTGCAACCTTAAAAAAATTAACTAAACAATTTGTTATGTACGCAATCGTAGAGATAGCAGGGCAACAATTTAAAGTAAGCAAAGACTTAAAGGTTTATGTTCACCGTTTGGCTAGTGAAGAAGGTTCAAAAGTTTCTTTTGACAAAGTTCTTTTATTAGACGATAATGGAAATGTAACTTTAGGCGCCCCAGCTATAGAAGGTGCTTCTGTTGAAGCAAAAGTGTTACAACACTTAAAAGGTGATAAAGTAATTATCTTCAAAAAGAAAAGAAGAAAAGGTTACAAAAAAAGAAATGGTCACCGTCAGTATTTAACTCAAATCCTTATTGAAGGAATTAGTGTTACTGGTGGAAAAAAAGCAGCTCCCAAAAAAGAAGCATCTCCGGTAGTGGAAACTACAGAAGAGATAGTTCCTAAAAAAGCTAAAGCTCCTAAAGCAGAAAAAACTGAAGGAGTAGAAGCTCCTAAAAAAGCTAAAAAGAAAGATAACCAAGAGTAATTAACTTATAAAACCAATACATCATGGCTCACAAGAAAGGTGTCGGTAGTTCGAAGAATGGTAGAGAATCACATTCTAAGCGTTTAGGCGTTAAGATTTATGGTGGTCAAGCTGCAATTGCTGGAAACATTATCGTAAGACAAAGAGGTTCTAAACACAATCCAGGTGAAAATGTTTACATGGGTAACGATCATACTTTACATGCTAAAGTTGATGGTATTGTGAAATTTCAGAAAAAAGCAGACGATAAGTCTTTTGTTTCTGTAATTCCTTTTGAAGCATAGTCTAAATTATTTTAGATAATTAAAACCCGTTCGTAACTGAACGGGTTTTTTTGTATATCAAATTTTGGTTAACAAAAAAAACCATCCAAATAAATGAATGGTTTTTAATCCGTATTGTTTGAAATTCAATTATTCTAAGTCTTTCATTTTGAAGGATTCCATAAATGCTGTGGTGTAATTTCCAGCAACATAATCTGGTTCATCCATCAATTGTCTATGAAAAGGAATTGTTGTTTTAATTCCTTCAATATAAAACTCATCTAAAGCACGTTTCATCTTATTGATAGCTTCTTCACGTGTTTGCGCTGTCGTAATCAACTTTGCAATCATAGAGTCATAATTAGGCGGAATTGTATATCCAGCATAAACGTGTGTATCTAAACGCACTCCATGTCCACCTGGTGAATGCAATACTGTGATTTTTCCTGGTGAAGGACGGAAATCATTATATGGGTCTTCGGCGTTAATACGACATTCTATTGAATGCAATTGTGGTAAATAATTTTTACCAGAAATTGGCACTCCTGCAGCAACAAGTATTTGCTCACGAATTAAATCATAATCAATTACTTGCTCTGTGATAGGGTGTTCTACTTGGATACGAGTATTCATTTCCATGAAGTAGAAATTTCTGTGTTTATCTACAAGAAACTCAACTGTTCCTGCACCTTCATATTTAATATATTCAGCAGCTTTTACCGCAGCTTCTCCCATTTTATGACGTAATTCATCTGTCATGAATGGTGAAGGAGTTTCTTCGGTTAATTTTTGGTGACGTCTTTGTACAGAGCAATCTCTTTCTGAAAGATGGCAAGCTTTTCCATAAGAATCTCCAACAACTTGAATTTCGATATGACGTGGTTCTTCAATAAGTTTCTCCATATACATACCGTCATTTCCAAATGCTGCTGCAGCTTCTTGACGAGCACTTTCCCATGCTTTTAGCAAATCTTCTTCTTTCCAAATAGCACGCATTCCTTTTCCACCACCACCAGCAGTTGCTTTCATCATAACAGGATAACCTATTTCTTTGGCAACTTTTTGAGCATCTTCAAAAGATTCTAAAATCCCTTCTGAACCTGGCACACATGGAACTCCAGCTTCAATCATGGTTGATTTTGCTGTAGCTTTATCTCCCATCTTGTCAATCATTTCTGGCGAAGCACCGATGAATTTAATTCCATGTTCTTGACAGATTTTAGAAAATTTAGCATTTTCAGACAAGAAACCATATCCTGGGTGAATTGCATCTGCATTAGTAATTTCGGCAGCTGCAATGATATTTGACATTTTCAAGTAAGATAAATTACTTGGTGGCGGACCAATGCAAACAGCTTCGTCTGCAAATTTCACGTGTAAACTTTCGGCATCAGCTGTTGAATAAACGGCCACGGTCTTTATGCCCATTTCTCTACAGGTTCTAATTACACGAAGTGCAATCTCTCCTCTATTGGCAATTAATATTTTTTTAAACATCTTATTTTTTTTAAAATTCAAAAAACAAATCCCAAACTCCAATTCCTAAGAAATAAACTTGGGATTTGGAATTTAAAATATTGGAATTTAAAATTATGATGGATCTACTAAGAATAATGGTTGGTCAAATTCAACTGGAGACATATCGTCAACAAGAATTTTAACAATTTTTCCTGTGATTTCAGCTTCAATTTCATTAAACAATTTCATTGCTTCAACAACACATAAAACATCACCTTTACCTATTGAAGATCCAACTTCAACAAAAGTTGGTTTGTCTGGAGCTGGTTTTCTGTAGAATGTACCAATCATTGGTGACTTAATTGTAACATATTTTGCATTTTCATCTACTGCAGGTGCAGCAGGAGCCGCTGGTGCTGCAACTTGTTGAACTGGAGCCGATTGTTGCACAGCTTGTTGCATTGGCGCTTGTTGCACATAGGTTATATCAGGAGTATTTCCTTCTAAAGTAGTTCTGATGGTAATTTTAATATCACCAGTTTCTAATTTTACTTCCGCAACGCCTGAATTAGATACAAATTTGATTAGGTTTTGAATTTCTTTTAAATCCATAATTGATTTGTTTAAGTTATAGTTTTTATTGTTTGTTGTATGCCCACTTAAGGTAAATTGAACCCCAAGTAAATCCGCCACCAAAAGCGGCAAAAATAAGGTTATCTCCTTTTTTAAATTTATGTTCAAAATCACTCAACAACAAAGGTAATGTTGCTGAAGTTGTGTTTCCATATTTATGAATATTTACTAAGACTTTTTCTTCGTCAAGTTCCATTCTTGATGCAGTTGCGTCTATAATTCTTTTGTTTGCTTGATGTGCAATTAACCAATTAACATCATCTTTAGTTAGATTATTACGTTGTAAAATTTTATCACTAACATCAGCCATACCAGAAACTGCGTATTTGAAAACGGTCTTACCATCTTGAAATACAAAATGTTGACTATTTTCTACCGTTTGCTTAGAAGCTGGTAAAATAGAACCACCAGCATCAATTTTCAAATATTCTCTACCAATTCCATCTGAACGTAAAAATTCATCTTGTAGTCCAAGACCTTCATTGTTAGGTTCAAATAAAACGGCTCCTCCACCATCCCCAAAGATGATACAAGTTGCTCTATCGGTATAATCGATAATTGAGGACATTTTATCTGCTCCAATTAATAAGACTTTTTTATACCTACCTGATTCTATGTATGCCGCAGCTGTTGACATACCATAAAGAAAACTTGAACATGCTGCAGACAAATCATATGCAAAAGCATTCAAGGCTCCAATTTGTGTAGCAACATAAACTCCAGTTGTAGCAACAGGCATATCTGGCGTAGCAGTTGCCATAATTACCAAATCAATTTCAGCTGGATTAATATTTCCTCTTTTTAATAAATCTTGGGCTGCTTTTATAGCTAAATAAGAAGTTCCTTTCCCTTGTTCTTTTAACAATCTTCTTTCTTTAATACCAGTTCTAGTAGTAATCCATTCGTCGTTGGTATCTACAAGAGTTTCTAATACTTGGTTAGACAGAACATAATCTGGAACATATCCACCAACAGCGGTAATTGCGGCTGTAATTTTACTCATATAGTTTATTTATAACCTCTTTATAAATCAAATTTAAAAGAGGTGGAATTTACAAAAAAATATTTAGTTATAATCAAATTTTATAAAAAACAAAAAACTCTCACAGGTCGTGAGAGTTTAAATGTAATTTTAAAAATATATTAAGCAGCAACTACTGATTTATCAATAACTACTTGACCTCTGTAATACATTTTACCTTCATGCCAGTAAGCTCTGTGGTATAAATGTGCTTCTCCAGTTACTGGACAAGTTGCAATTGTAGCTGCAGTAGCTTTGTAATGTGTTCTTCTCTTATCTCTTCTTGTTTTGGAGATTTTTCTCTTAGGATGTGCCATTTTACTATATTATTTATCCGTTAATAGTTGCTTTAATTTGTCCCATCTAGGGTCCGTATTTTCTTCTTTTTTACTCTCTTTTTTCTGTTCTTTTACAGATAGTTTTGTTAATTTTTCGAGGGTTTCTGTTTGTAAAGTTACTTCTTTTATTCCAGGATGAACTCTTTTTAACGGAACCGAAAGTACAATCATTTCATAAATATATTGTGATATATCTATTTGATGCTCACCATGTGGCAAAATCAATAACTCTTCATTATCGTTGTTAAACTCTTCTCCAAAATTAACTACTAATCTTATTTTCCCTTTTATTGAAAGGTCAAACATTTCGTTAGTTAAATCACAAGGAACATGAATCGTTCCTTTGTGTTTGAAAGAAAGCTCTAACATGGTGCTTTTTTTCTCTAAAACTACATTTACTTTGATATCACAATCTTCATACTCGTGATAATCAAAACTATCAAAGAACTTTTTCTTTATTTGAAATTCAAATTGATGTTTTCCTAACTTTAATCCAATAAACGGAATTAAAAATTCATTTGTAACTTTCATCATTTCATCAATTTGTCCCATCCGAAGATTCGGGTTTGGGAGTGCAAAGATATAAATTTATTGTAAATCCAAAAGCGTTAAGCCCCTTTTTTTGTTTCTAATTGTTTTTCTTTAATTTTTAAAGGGTTTTTTGATAGGTCTAAATACTCGTTTCTTGAGTGATAGATGTCTATCGCAAGATAAACAGCTTCTTTTAATGAAGATGCATCTGCTAATCCTTTTCCTGCAATTTCATATGCTGTTCCGTGATCTGGGGAAGTTCTTATCTTATTTAGACCTGCCGTGTAGTTCACACCATTACCAAAAGATAACGTTTTGAAAGGAATTAATCCTTGATCGTGATAGGTTGCAATTACAGCATCAAACTTTTCATATTGTCCACTTCCAAAAAAACCATCAGCAGAATAAGGGCCAAATGCTAAAATTCCTTTATCAAATAATTTTTTTATTGCTGGTTTTAAGATTTCATCATCTTCTTTACCAATAACCCCATTGTCACCAGCGTGAGGATTTAAAGCTAAAACCGCAATTTTAGGTTTAGTTATGCTAAAATCCTGTTTCAAAGTCAAATTAATAGTTTCGATTTTTTGGAAAATTAATTTTTCTGTCAAATGTTTAGCAACATCATTTACTGGAACATGATCGGTTAATAATCCAACTCTTAGATTGTCTTGAACCATTAACATCAATGCATTTCCTTCCAACTCCTTATCTAAATAATCCGTATGCCCAGGAAATTTGAATTCTTCCGATTGAATATTGTATTTATTAATTGGAGCAGTAACCAAAACATCTATTAATCCTTCTTTTAAAGCAGCGGTAGCTGCAACAAATGATTTTATAGCATATTTTCCTACGTTTTCATCATTTTGACCAAAATTAATATCAACTCCTTCTCTCCAAACATTAAGCACATTAATTTTTCCTTTTACTAATTGTTCCAATTTATCAATCCCATGAAGTGCAACTTCAGAATTTAGGTTTCTTTTAATAAAGGATAAAATCTTAACATTAGCAAAAATCACAGGTGTACACAACTCTAACATTCGAATATCTTCAAATGTTTTTAATATTACTTCGCTTCCAATACCGTTTAAATCTCCTATTGAAATTCCAACGATTATATTTTCTGCTTTTTTCATAGTGACTTCTTCTTATTTATTGCTAATTTTGAAGTGCAAATTTAGTAAAATAAAACGACAAATGTTTACAGGAATAATAGAAACCCTTGGAATAGTAAAAGACATTGTAAAAGAAGAAGAAAACCTTCATCTTACTATTACCTCATCCATAACGAACGAATTAAAAGTTGACCAAAGTGTTGCTCATAATGGTGTGTGCCTAACTGTGGTTGGAATAGAAAATGACAACTACACTGTAACCGCGATAAAAGAAACAATTGACAAAACAAACGTTGGTGATTGGAAAATAAACGACATTGTAAACTTAGAACGCGCAATGAAACTTGGAGATAGACTTGATGGACACATTGTTCAAGGCCATGTTGACCAAGTTGGTTTGTGTAAATCTATTGAAGAAACAGACGGAAGTTGGAAATTTACTTTTGAATATGAAGCTGGATTAAAAAATATTACTATTGAAAAAGGCTCAATTACTGTTAATGGTGTAAGTTTAACTGTTGTAGATTCTAAAATCAATGAATTTAGTGTTGCTATAATTCCTTACACTTTTGAACATACTAACTTCAAAAGTTTTAAAATTGGAACAAAAATTAATTTAGAATTTGATGTAATTGGAAAATATGTAGCAAAATTAAATGCTATAAAATAAATCCAAACTTATTAAAACAAAAAAGCTTCAATTATCTTGAAGCTTTTTTTATTGTATATATTTTGTAAAATGCAAAAGTTAATGACACAAGGAAAAAGACCATTAAACCTCCATCTATCGGCAAACCTGGTGGCGGTGGTGGAATTGGCGCTGGAGGATCTGGTGCAGCAAATGTAAAATTTACACTAAGCAACCCGACGATTAATACAATTATCTTACTTGGGAGAATTTTCATAGGGCGTAAAAGTAAAAAAAAAATCTCTTTATCAAAATTTTTTGTCTCATATTTTAATTATTGTAGTAAACAATTGACAATTTATTTACAAACAACCATTATTTTCAATATAAACATAAAAAACGTTTGGTTTACGTATAATAAAAAAGACCTCTGTTTTCGAGGTCTTTTACTTGTGGTCCCACCTGGGCTCGAACCAGGGACCACCTGATTATGAGTCAGGTGCTCTAACCAACTGAGCTATAGGACCGGTTATGAGGTTGCAATATTACTACTATTTTTAATTTATTGCAAGTGTTTTTAAATTTTTGATTTATTAGAATTTTACAAAATCTATAATCATTTGAAATTCAATTCCTCTAATCAATTTCTTGACACAATTCAATTAGCACTCCATTAGTGGTCTTTGGATGAAGAAAAGCCACTAGTTTGTTGTCAGCGCCTTTTTTAGGAACTTCATTTAATAGTATAAATCCTTCATCTTTTAACCTTTTCATTTCTGATATAATATCTTTTACATCAAATGCTATATGATGAATCCCTTCACCTTTCTTATCAATAAATTTAGCAATTGGACTTTCTGGATTTGTAGCTTCTAATAATTCTATTTTATTTGGTCCGTTCATAAAAAAAGAAGTTTTCACTCCTTCACTTGCAACTTCCTCTTGTTTGTAAGCTGGTGCACCAAATAATTTTTCAAATAATAAATTGGAAGTTTCTAAATTTTTTACAGCAATTCCTATATGTTCTATTTTTCTCATATTCTTTGCCACAAAGTCACTAAGACTCTAAGGTTTTGTAAAATTAAGTATTTTTCCAAAATTAATTTAAAAAAGTAATCTTAAAATTTAATTTCTTAAACTACAATTAGTAGAAAAAATTAAACTTTGCGCCTTTGAGTCTTTGTGGCTTTAAAAAAATCGTATTTTTGCACCATGGAAACAAATAGACAGAAAAAAATAGGAAGCGTTCTACAAAATGATTTAGTAGATATTCTTCAAGGTGAAGTGAGAAAAAACGGACTTACAAATTTGATAATTTCGGTTTCTAAAGTTGTTGTTACAACTGATTTGGGTGTAGCACGTGTATATTTAAGTGTTTTTCCTCAAAATAGAGCTCAAGAAATTTTAGCTGCAGTAAAATCTAATGCTCCATTAATTAAACATGACTTGTCTCAACGCGTTAAATTGCAGTTGAGAAAAGTACCTAATCTTTCTTTTTACATTGACGATTCACTAGATTATATCGAAAAAATTGATAATGCTTTAAAAGGCGAAGAAAATCCAATAGAAAATAGAGAATTACTAGAAAAACGAAAGAGATCGTAAGTGAGTTTCCCTTTTTACATAGCTAAACGATACCTTTTTAGTAAGAGCAAGAATAATGCAATCAACATCATTACTAAAATTGCTTCAGGAGGAATTATTGTTGGAGCCATGGCTTTATTTGTAGTTCTCTCTGTTTTTAGTGGATTGAGAGTATTTAGTTTATCCTTTTCAAATGATTTTGACCCAGATTTAAAAGTAAATCCATCCATAGGAAAATCATTTTACATTACAACTGATCAAGAGAAAAAAATTAGAAATACCGAAGGTGTAGTTGACTTTAGTAAAATAATTGAAGAGCGAGTATTATTCTCTTTCGATGGAAAACAACAAATTTCTATTCTTAAAGGAGTTGACAACAACTTTAAAAACGTAAGTAAAGCATCTCAAAAGCTATTTAATGGTCAATGGTTAAAGCCTGAAACTTACCAAGTTGTAGTTGGCTATGGAATTTCTGAAAAATTATCTATGGGTTTGTTTGACTTCAATAATGCTTTTGAAGTAATGGCTCCTAAGCCCGGTAAAGGTGATTTGGCTCTAAATCCAGAAGATTCATTTAATAAATCTGTCTTAATTCCTGTTGGAATTTATGCAATCAGCGAAGAGCTTGATTCTAAGTACGTATTTGCCGATTTAGGTTTGGCGCAAGAGTTATTACAATACAAAACAAATCAGGTTTCAGGAATTGAATTGAAATTAAAACCTAATTCAAATGAAGCTGAAGTAATTACCAAAATAAAATCCATTTTCAAAAATAAAGTTGATGTAAAAACAAGGGCTGAATTAAACGCAACTTTACACAAAATGCTAAATACTGAAAATATAGCGGTTTATCTTATTTTTACTCTTGTAATTGTTATTGCTCTTTTCAATTTAATAGGAGCATTAATAATGATGATTTTAGACAAGAAAGCAAACTTAAAAACCTTGTATAACCTTGGGACAGAAGTTAAAGATTTGCGTAAAGTATTTTTGTTACAAGGAAGCTTATTAAGTATTTTTGGTGGTATAATAGGTTTGTTTTTAGGAATTATTATTGTTTTAATTCAACAACAATTCCAGCTAATTATGATAACTCCAACATTGGCCTATCCTGTTGAATTTTCAATATTAAATGTATTGATAGTATTTTTAACGATTGTTTCTTTAGGAATTATTGCAAGTTTTATTGCAAGCAGTAGAGTAACAAAAAAGCTTTTAAATTAAACAATTTGATAATTAGCGTATTCTTGGCTAATCTCTTCAAATATATCCATCAATCCGTTGTGGTCATCAGTCGTTACTAAACGTTGTTTGTATTCTTTAAAGCCATGAATCCCTTTGAAATAATTGGTGTAATGACGACGCATTTCTACAATTCCAAGGCGTTCACCTTTCCAATCCATCGACCATATTAAATGATTTTTTGCTGCTTCTACTCTATCAGCAATTGTTGGTTTTGCCAAATGTTCTCCTGTAGCAAAATAATGTTTGATTTCGTTAAAAATCCACGGATAACCAATTGCGGCTCTACCAATCATCATTCCGTCAAGACCATATTTATTTTTATATTCTAAAGCCTTTTCTGGAGAATCGATATCGCCATTTCCAAAGATTGGCATCGTAATTCTAGGATTGTTTTTTACGCGTTCAATATGACTCCAATCTGAATGTCCTTTATACATTTGAGCGCGAGTTCTTGCATGAACTGTTAAAGCTTGAACACCAATATCTTGCAAACGTTCTGCTACCTCATCGATATTGATTGAATTTTCATCCCAACCCAAACGTGTTTTTACTGTTACAGGAAGATTAGTTCCTTTTATAACAGCTTTAGTTAAACGCACCATTAAATCCACATCTTTCAGAACACCTGCACCTGCGCCTTTACAAACTACTTTTTTTACTGGACAACCGAAATTTATATCCACCAAATCAGGTTGAACGGCGTCAACTATTCGTGAGGACATTTCCATAGCTTCTTCATCGCCACCAAATATTTGAATTCCAACTGGACGTTCGTAATCGAAAATATCTAATTTCTGACGACTTTTTACAGCATCGCGAATTAATCCTTCCGAAGAGATAAATTCAGAATACATCAAATCGGAACCGTGCAATTTGCACAACCTACGAAACGGTGGATCACTCACGTCTTCCATGGGCGCAAGTAAAAGTGGAAAATCTGGTAATATGATGTTGCCTATTTTGGGCATTGAATTAAATTTTTTTGCAAAAATACAAATTTTTGTTGGTTTCAAGTTTAAGGTTTCAAGTTTAAGTCTTATAAATCAAAACTTTGCTTTATATTTGCAGATTAAATGCGAAAGCATTAGTAAAATTGACAGATACAGAAGATGAAGCATATTAGAAATTTTTGCATTATTGCACATATTGACCACGGAAAAAGTACGCTTGCGGATAGACTTCTTGGTGCCACACAAACCGTTACTGCTCGTGAAGAAAAAGCACAATTGCTTGACAATATGGATTTGGAACGTGAACGTGGAATTACCATAAAAAGTCACGCCATTCAAATGGAATATAAATATAAAGGTGAAGATTATATTCTAAACCTTATTGATACTCCTGGACACGTAGATTTCTCATACGAAGTTTCTCGTTCGATTGCGGCTTGCGAAGGTGCATTATTGATTGTTGATGCTGCACAAAGTATTCAAGCACAAACAATTTCTAATTTATATTTGGCTTTAGAAAACGACTTGGAAATTATTCCAGTTTTGAATAAAGTTGATTTACCAAGTGCTAATCCTGAAGAAGTTAGTGACGATATTATAGATTTATTAGGTTGTAAATTAGAAGATATTATTCACGCTTCTGGTAAAACTGGTTTTGGTGTAGAAAATATCTTAGCTGCAATTATAGAAAAAATTCCTGCGCCAAAAGGTAATAAAGACGAACCATTACAGGCATTGATTTTCGATTCACATTACAATCCGTTTCGTGGAATTGAAGTTATTTTCCGTGTTAAAAATGGTGAAATTAGAAAAGGTCAGAAGATTAAATTCATGGCAACTGGAAACGAATATTTTGCAGATGAAGTAGGAACATTAAAGTTAAATCAAGTTCCAAAAAATGTAATTTCTGCTGGTGATGTTGGTTATTTAATTTCAGGAATTAAGGAAGCGAAAGAAGTAAAAGTTGGTGATACAATTACTGATGCCAAAACACCAACGACTAATATGATTACTGGATTTGAAGACGTAAAACCAATGGTTTTTGCTGGAATTTATCCGGTTGATACAGATGATTTTGAAGATTTACGTGCTTCAATGGAGAAACTGCAATTGAATGATGCCTCATTAGTTTTTACAGCAGAAAGTTCAGCAGCTTTAGGATTTGGTTTTCGATGTGGATTCCTAGGAATGCTGCACTTGGAAATTATTCAAGAACGATTGGAACGTGAATACGATATGACTGTAATTACAACTGTTCCAAACGTTTCGTATTTGGCTTATACCAAAAAAGATCCTGAAACATCATTTGTAATTAACAATCCATCTGATTTACCTGAACCTTCAAAATTAGACCGAGTTGAAGAACCTTACATAAAAGCAACTATCATCACTAAATCTGATTTCGTAGGTAATGTAATGAGTTTGTGTATCGAAAAACGTGGAGTAATTACTAATCAAACCTATTTGACAACGGAAAGGGTAGAATTAAATTTTGACATGCCATTGGCCGAAATCGTATTCGATTTTTACGATAGATTAAAAACCGTATCTAAGGGTTATGCGTCATTTGATTATTCTCCAATTGGAATGCGAACTTCTAAATTAGTGAAACTAGACGTTTTATTAAACGGACAGACGGTTGATGCGCTTTCTGCGTTGATTCACGAGGATAATGCCTACAACATTGGAAAAAAAATGACAGAAAAATTACGTGAATTAATACCAAGACAGCAATTTGATATTCCTATTCAAGCAGCAATTGGTGCTAAAATTATTGCACGTGAAACTATAAAAGCATTACGTAAAGACGTTACAGCAAAATGTTATGGTGGAGATATTTCTCGTAAACGTAAACTTCTTGAAAAACAGAAAAAAGGTAAAAAACGTATGCGTCAAGTAGGAAATGTTGAAATTCCTCAAGAAGCATTTATGGCTGTTTTGAAGTTGAATGATTAGAAAGTACGAAGTACAAAATACGAAGTACAAAGTTTAAAATATTTAGAAACCCAATGACGAAATAGACTGCACCCAAAAGTTTAGACAAATTTATAATTAATTTTGATAATACTGAGCTCGATATTTTATCGGGCTCATTTTGTTTAAATTTGACTTTATTCTTTCGTTGTTATAATAGATAATATATTTATCAATTTCCTTTTTCAATTGTTCAATTGATTTAAATTTTTGCGTGTAAAACATTTCAGACTTTAATATTCCGAAGAAGTTTTCAATAATGGCATTATCTAGACAATTTCCTTTTCTTGACATACTCTGTATAATTCCTTTTTCTTTTAATAAATATTGATATTGTTTCATTTGATATTGCCAACCTTGGTCAGAATGAAGCGTTAGATTAGTATTGTTTGGTATTTTCTTAAATGCTTTTTTAAGCATCATAACTACTTGTTTAAACACTGGTCTTTCTGTTAGCTTATAACTAATTATTTCTTGATTATATAAGTCAATAATTGGTGATAAATACAATTTCTTTCCAGAGACATTAAACTCGGTTATATCGGTTGCCCATTTTTGATTTGGAGCTTCCGCTCTAAAATTTCTTTCCAAAATATTAGCGACAATTTTACCTTGTTCTCCTTTGTATGATTTGTACTTTTTTATTCTAATAATGCTTTTTAGACCTAATAATTTCATCAATCTTAAAACTGTTTTATGATTAATAATTATTCCTTTGTTTTGTAGTTCGTAGGTTATTCTCCGATAGCCATATCTCCCTTTATTCTTGTGGTAAATAGATTTAATTAATTCCTTGACATCTTTATATTTATCGGGTAATTTGTTTTGTTTTTGATAGTAGTAAAAAGTACTACGAGCCATATTGGTCTGATTTAAAAGCACATCTAAATCAAACTCATGCCTTAATTCTATTATTGCTTGCGCTTTTTGGCTACTTCTTCGGCTTGAATTAAGGCTTGTAACTTTTTTAGCAAAGCATTCTCACAGCGAAGTCTTTCGTTTTCTATAAGAAGTTCTTCTTCTCTTGTCAATGCTTTATCTGATTTACGCTTTTTCCGTTTAAAATTGCTCATAGATTTTGGTCTTCCTTTGGGTTTTGGTTGTAATCCTTCAATACCAAAATTAATAAAATCTTTTTGCCATTTTATAATGGTTGATTTAGTTGGAATATTAAATTCTAAACAAGCTTCAGCGATTGACAAACTTTTAGATTTAATCCTTTTTAAAACTTTTAACTTAAAATCAATTGAATAGCTTTGATTCTTCCTTGGTAATAATCCTATTTTACCATAAGATTTGTAAAATTGAACCCATTTACGAATATCAGATTCGTCTGGACCTTTTAAATTTGAAACATCAGCATTTGAGTAATGTTTCTTTAAAACTAATTCTACACATTCAAGTTTAAATGCGTAATTATATTTAACTTTTCTTTCCATAAAAAATGCCCCAATTAGTGTCTAACTTTTTGGGGCATGTTCAAAAGTTGTTGGGTTTTTTGTTAGATATCTTTTAATAATCTCATCACATCTTCTTCTTTAAAAAGTTGTGTTCCTTCGTTCATTGTGGCAGCTGTTCCGCAACAAACGCCAATTTGAATTACTTCTTTTAACGTTTTGTTTTGTGATAATGCCCAAACCATTCCACCAACCATACTATCTCCAGCGCCAACCGTACTTTTCTTTTCTACTTTTGGTGCTTTTACTAAATGAGTTTCGTCTTTTGTGACTAAAATTGCGCCATCTGCTCCGAGTGAAACTACTACAATTTCGGCGCTTTTATCTTCAATTAGCTTTTTTGCTGCTTTTTCTACATCTAGTAATTCTAATCTTTCAACTCCAATTAGTTTTGCTAATTCGCCAATGTTGGGTTTGATTAAATAAACGCCAGTTTCTAATACTTTTTGCAAGGCTTCTCCAGATGTATCAACAACAACTTTTATGTTTGATTCTTTGGCGATTTCTGCTATTTTTTGATAGAAATTTGTTGGCAAACCATCGTTCAAACTTCCGCTGATTACTAGATAATCTGTTTTCAATTCTTTTGTGGTTTTCAAAATTTCATCTTTTTCATTTTCATAAAATTCATTTCCTGGAAATCCGAATCTATATTGTGCATTACTTGTATTTTCGAATGCAATGAAATTTTCTCTTGTCCAATTTTTAGTTTTGATTACACAACTTTCTAGATTTTCTTTCACAATTAACTCTTCCAACATTTCTCCAGAAGAACCACCAGAAGTAAAAATACAAGTTGATTTTCCTCCCAATTTTGCAATCGCTTTCGACACATTTATTCCGCCACCGCCAACATCATAGCGTGGTTTTTCGCAACGAATTTTTTGTTCGGCAATCAATCCATTAAAATGCGTTGATTTGTCTAATGATGGATTTATTGTAAGGGTTACAATTTGATAATTTTTCATAAAAAGAGATTTATTACTATAAAGATGCGAAAAATCTGTGAATCTGTGGCAAAAAAACTTTGTACCTTTGCAAAATGATAGAAGATAAAAATCCTCAACGAACATCACTTTCGCAATTAGGCGAATTTGGATTGATAGACCATTTGACAAAAAATTTTGATATAAAAAACACCTCAACTATAAAAAGTATTGGTGACGATGCTGCTGTTTTAGATTTTAAAGATAAGAAAGTAGTCGTTTCAACCGATTTATTGATTGAAGGCGTGCATTTTGATTTGGCTTATATGCCTTTGCGCCATTTGGGTTACAAAGCTGTTGTTGTAAATGTTTCAGATATTTGTGCTATGAATGCGAAAGCAACTCAGATAACAGTTTCGGTCGCAGTTTCTAATCGTTTTCCACTTGAAGCATTGGAAGAATTATTTGACGGAATTACATTAGGCTCTAAATTTTACAATGTTGATGTTATTGGTGGCGATACAACTTCTTCTCAGAAAGGTTTGATTATCTCAATCACAGCTATTGGTGAAGCAAACGAAGATGAAATCGTGTACAGAAGTGGTGCAAAAGAAGGAGATTTATTAGTAGTTTCTGGCGATTTAGGTTCCGCTTATATGGGATTGCAGGTTTTGGAACGTGAAAAACAAGTGTTTAAGGTAAACCCAAACAATCAACCCGATTTGGATGCTTATACTTATTTGATTGAAAGACAATTACGTCCAGAAGCACGTCATGATATTAAAGAATTATTATCAAAATTGGAAGTAAAACCAACATCCATGATTGACATTTCTGATGGATTATCGTCTGAGATTATTCATATTTGCAAGCAATCAAAAGTGGGTTGTAATTTATACGAAGAGAAAATTCCGGTTGATCCACAATTTATTAATGTTTGTGAGGAATTCAATATTGATTCTACAACAGTTGCAATAAATGGTGGAGAAGATTACGAATTATTGTTTACCATTGCTATGGAAGATTTTGATAAAATAAAAGCCAATCCAAATTTCACAGTAATTGGTCATATGGTTGGCGAAAGCGAAGGAACGCACTTGATAACCAGAGCTAACACTAAAATTCCGTTAAAAGCTCGTGGTTGGAATGCTTTGGAAGAATAAATATAAAAAATACCTGAAATAGTTTCTAACAATTTAAGAGGTATTCATTATGATTTAATTGAAATTAGTTTAGTTAAAAAAGATTAAATTTAATGTTAAAGTAATTGATTACTTCATTGATATCATTATTTTTGATAAAAAAACTATGAGAAAATTATTGTTCTTAACCATCTTGCTTTGTTCGCTCTTTGCAAATAGCCAAGAAACAAATAAATTTGAATTCAACAGAAATGAATTGAAAAGCAATGCTCTTTTTTTAATTCTAGGTCAACCAGAATTCAGTTATGAAAGAATTTTAAATAACGAATCGGGAATTGGTGTTTCTGTAAATTTTGCATTAGAAAAAGACTTTGAAACTTCTTTTAGTCTTACTCCTTATTATCGCTTTTATTTTGGCAAAAAGCCAGCAGCTGGTTTTTTTGTTGAGGGTTTTGCTATGCTTAACACCTTAGATATCGACGATGAAACCTATACTTCTTATGATTACCCAACTAATACTTATACAACAATTACCGATAAAGGAGATAGTTATACCGATTTTGCTTTAGGTTTTGGTGTAGGATTTAAACTGCTATCAAAAAAAGGATTAGTTCTTGAAGCTAACGGCGGAATTGGAAGAAATTTACTAAACCCTGAAAAAAACGACTACTTTGGACACACTTTTGTTGGTAGAGGTGGAATAACAGTAGGGTATAGATTTTAAAAATTTAAACCATTAATATGAAATCGCCACTTACAACAAGTTTGCGTAAGCAATTGAAAAATCATCGAACTCCGATGAAAATAAAAACAATTGTGAGATAAACACCTATAAATAAAAAGGCGATACCATATATGACCGCTAAAAAATCAAATTTTACATACATGAAAAAAACAATTATTGTATTTGCCTTTTCACTTCTTTGCGTAAAAGGATTTGGCCAAAAAGAAAACGAAACTTCTGATTTTAAGAAAAACGAAGTAAAAATAAATGCGTTGTATTTAGTTTTAGGAGCCTTTGATGCTACTTATGAACGTGCTATCAACGACGAATCAAGTGTTGGAACTTCCATAACCTTTTTGTTAGATAAAGAAGCAGATGTAAATACAGCATTTGCGATTTCTCCTTACTATAGATTTTATTTTGGCAAAAAACCTGTTTCTGGATTTTACATGGAAGGATTTGGTTTATACCAAAGCATAAACAGAGAAGTTTATAATTTTGAAGGAAATAATATTTACAGTGAAGAAAAAGTAAAAGCATTTGCGTTAGGAATAGCTTTAGGTGGAAAATGGTACACTAAACGAGATGTAATGTTTGAAATTGGCGGAGGAATTGGAAGAAACCTATCTATAAATTCTAACATTCCTAATACTGATTATTCAAGAATAACAGGAAAGATAGCAATTTCTGTAGGCTATCGATTTTAACAAACGATAATTATAGTAAAAAAGGCGAAAAGTTACACTTTTCGCCTTTTTTATACTTTATACTTCGTACTTTATATCGTTTTCATCAACCAATTTCTCATAGAAACTTCTTCGTTGATAATTCCTCTTAATTCAGAAATCGCAACTCTATCTTGCTTCATTGAATCTCTGTGACGAATAGTAACCGTTTTGTCTTCTAACGTTTGATGATCAACTGTGATACAAAATGGTGTTCCAAGTGCATCTTGACGTCTGTAACGTCTTCCTACAGCATCTTTTTCATCATAAGCTACATTGAAATCCCATTTTAAGTCATCAATTATACTTTGAGCCACTTCTGGCAAACCATCTTTTTTAACTAATGGTAAAACAGCCGCTTTTGTTGGAGCTAAAACACTTGGTAAACTCAAAACAGTTCTTGTTGAACCATCTTCTAATGTTTCTTCTTTTAAAGATGTTGCAAAAACCGATAAGAACATTCTATCCAAACCAACTGATGTTTCTACAACATAAGGAACGTAATTAGAATTGGTTTCGTTATCAAAATATTGTAGTTTTTTACCAGAAAATTGTTCGTGTGCTTTCAAATCGAAATCAGTTCTTGAGTGAATTCCTTCCAATTCTTTAAATCCGAATGGGAAGTTGAATTCGATATCGGCAGCAGCATTAGCATAATGCGCTAATTTTTCATGATCGTGGAATCGATAATTTTTCTCACCCAATCCTAAAGATAAATGCCATTTTAAACGGTTAGTTTTCCAGTATTCATACCATTTCATTTCTTCACCTGGTTTTACAAAAAATTGCATTTCCATTTGTTCAAATTCACGCATACGGAAAATAAATTGTCTTGCAACAATCTCATTTCTAAAAGCTTTTCCGGTTTGAGCAATTCCAAAAGGAATCTTCATTCTACCTGTTTTTTGAACATTTAAGAAATTAACAAAAATTCCTTGAGCTGTTTCTGGACGAAGGTACAAGTCCATTGCATTTTCTGCAGATGCACCTAATTTTGTTCCGAACATTAAGTTAAATTGCTTTACATCTGTCCAATTTCTTGAACCTGTTTCTGGATCGGCAATTTCTAATTCTTCAATTAATGCTTTTACGTCTTCTAAGTCGCCACTTCCTAGCGATTTACCCATTCGTTCAAGAATTTCTCTCTCTTTTGAAAGATATTCCATGACACGTGGATTTGTAGTTTTATATTGTTCTTCGTCAAAAGATTCGCCAAAACGTTCGCGAGCTTTTTCTATTTCTTTTTTAGCTTTCAGGTTTAATTTTTCGGCATAATCCTCAATTAAAACGTCGGCTCTGTATCTTTTTTTAGAGTCTTTGTTGTCAATTAATGGATCGTTAAAAGCATCAACGTGACCTGAAGCTTTCCAAGTTGTTGGATGCATCAAGATTGCCGCGTCAAGCCCAACAATGTTTTCGTGCATTTGCACCATTGCTTTCCACCAATATTCGCGGATGTTTTTCTTTAGTTCAACACCATTTTGTGCATAATCATAAACTGCACTTAAACCATCGTAAATTTCGCTTGACGGAAAAATAAATCCGTACTCTTTTGCGTGCGAAACCACATTTTTAAATAAATCTTCTTGTTTTGCCATAATGGTGCAAAAATATAAAAGTGAAATTAAAATTTAATACAATTAACCAATGAATCGTAGATTTTTATATTTTTATAAAAATATTAGCCAAATTTCATGATTCAAAGTATAATAAATCTCTTTTTCCCTAAAGCTTGTGCAGGTTGTAATTCGTTTTTATTGAAAGATGAAATTGTAATTTGTACTTCCTGCAGACATGATATTCCGCTTACAAACCATCATTTAAGCAAAAACAATGATGTTTATTCTAAATTTTATGGTCGTATTCCTATAGAATTTGCCTCAAGCTTGATGTATTTCCACAAAAAAGGAATTGTTCAAGAAATGATTCACAAATTAAAATATAAAGGTCATCAAGAAATTGGTGAAGCTATTGGATATTGGTATGCAGAAGAGTTGAAAAATGTTGAAGAACTAAAAGATGTTGATTTCATAATTCCAATTCCGTTACATAAAAAAAGATTTAAAGAGCGTGGTTATAATCAAGTTACAACCTTTGGTGGAGCTCTTTCAAAAAGCTGGAAGAAATCTTATGATGAAACTATTTTGGTTAGAAATGTTTATTCAAAAACTCAAACAACTAAATCCATTTTTGGAAGAGCTGAAGTTGTAGAAAATATCTTCGGTGTTAATTATAACGAATCCCATCACAATAAACACTACTTATTAATTGACGATGTCATTACAACTGGTTCAACACTTGAAGCTTGTGGTAGAGAACTGCTAAAAATTCCAGGTTCAAAAATCAGTATTGTTTGTATGGCAATGACGCAGTAATGATTTTTAGTTAATTATAAATAAAAAGATTTCGTTTCCACTAAATATAATTGTTATTTTGCGGTAAGAAATTAAAGAATTGATGCAAAAAGAAGTTTTTAAATATGTTTTTCTATTACTAGTTTTTCTATTGATTGGCTGTGCTAAAAGAGGCTCAATCACTGGCGGTATGAAAGATACTATTGCTCCAAAAATGGTCAATAGTTTACCAAAAAACTTCTCAACAAATTTCACTGGAAAAGAAATAAAAATTAGTTTTAACGAATACATTAAGTTGAAAGACATTAATAAGCAACTTATCATTTCGCCACCAATGAAGCGTCAGCCAGAAATTTTACCTTACAATGCAAGTAAAGTTATTACTATTAAAATTAAAGACACACTTCTTCCAAACACTACTTACAGTTTTAATTTCGGAAAAAGTATTCAAGATAACAACGAAGGAAATCCCTACCAACAATTCAAATATGTTTTTTCTACTGGAAGTTATATTGATTCCTTGAATTTGGGTGCAAAAGTAAAAGATGCTATTGAGAAAAAAGTAGATAATTATGTTTCCATAATGCTTTATGATGTTAACGATAAATATAATGATTCTATTATTTACAAACAAGTTCCAAGATACATTACCAACACTTTGGACAGTTTGAAATTGGTTAAATTTGAGAATCTGAAAGAAGGAAAATACCGTTTGATTGCCTTAAAAGATGTAAACGGAAACAATAAATTTGATGCTAAAGTTGAAAAAATAGGATTTAAAAAAGAGTTCATTACTATTCCGAATGATACCATTTATGAATTAGAACTTTTTAAAGAAGAACCAATCTTTAAAGCTGTAAACGCATCACAAGCTTCTGGTTCAAGATTTACCATTGGATATGAAGGCAATTCTAAAGATGTAAAAATAACGCTTAAAAAGAACTCTGAAACCATTCCTTTTGTGGTTACACAATTGCCTAAGAAAGATTCTCTTCAAGTTTGGTTTAAAGCCGTAAAAGGCGATTCATTAAGTATTGCTGTTTCAAAGAATAAATTTCAAAAGACCTTTTCTTTAAAAGTTAAAGAACAAAAAAGAGACACCTTAGGATTTAGTTCAGAACAACAAGGAACTATTAGCTTTAGGGATAATTTTGCAATAAAATCGAATGTTCCTTTGACAAAATGGGATGTAACAAAAATGAAACTAATCAATAAAGATTCTGCAGAAGTAAAATTCACCAATGAGTATGATGAACAAAAGCAAGAGTTGAAGTTTATTTTTAACAAAGAACCTTTAGAAAAATACAATTTAAAAGTTTTGCCAGATGCTTTAACCGATTATTATGATAGAAAAAATGATAGTTTATCTTTTGATTTTTCTACCAACAACTTATCAGATTATGGAAATCTTCGAATAAAACTCGAAAATGTAAAGCGTTTTCCTGTTATTGTAGAATTGACTGATAAAGACGGAAAAGTTATTGTAAGTCAATATTCTGAAAAGGAAACATCATTGAATTTTGACTTAATTGATCCTGCAAAATATACCATTCGTGTGATCTATGACGATGATAAAAACAAGCGCTGGACACCAGGAAGCTTTTTAGAACAACGCCAAAGTGAAGAAGTAATTTACTTTCCAAAAGAAGTTGATGTCAGAGCTAATTGGGATGTTGAACAACCAGTTGATGTTGGGAAATAGTTAGGTTTCGGGTTGCGAGTTTCGAGTTTATATTCAAACTTAGGTTTTGGAAAATTAAACCAACTTAAATTCATCTCTGTCATTTAGAAAATTTAATTTTTTTCTAGTTTCTAGCATTTCGTTTTTATCTAATTCGACTATGAAAACACCTTCTATTTCTTGAGGCTCTTGAATGTAATTGCCTAAAAAATCAATAGCTTGAGAATGTCCGACGTATTCGAGATTATTAGTATCTATTCCAACACGATTGACTCCAATTACATAACTCATGTTTTCTACGGCACGTGCTTTTAGCAAAATATCCCAAGCGTTTACTCGAGGTTTTGGCCAATTGGCTACATAAATCAACACATCATAATCTTCTACATTTCTAGCAAAAACTGGGAAACGTAAATCGTAGCATATTAGTGGACAGATTTTGAATCCTTTATATTCTACAATTAATTTGTCCTTTCCAGAAGTATAAACTTTGTCTTCTCCAGCTAATGTAAAAAGGTGTCGTTTATCATAAGTTTGAATTTCTCCTGATGGAAACACAAAAACCAATCGGTTGAAATAGTTGCCGTTTTCTTCGATTACTAAACTTCCTGTGATTGCACAATCTTTATTTTTTGCTATCTCTTTTAGCCAAGAAACAGCTTCGCCATGCATGGTTTGAGCTACATTTTTTGGATTCATTGTAAAACCTGATGTAAACATTTCGGGCAAGACAATTAAATCGACATATTGCGAAATAGCATTTATCTTTTCTTGAAGTAAAGCTTTGTTTTCATTGGGGTTTTCCCAAGATAGTTCGGTTTGGATTAAGGCTATTTTCATATTATTTTTAGTGAAAAGTGATTAGCTCTGTGACTATTCACTTATCACTATTCACTTATCACTACTTAATTATTATTTCATCTATAAAAATAAACGCATCGCCATTATAAGGAAAACCTAAATGCCATTCTGGGAGTTTTCCGTAATTGTAGGCTTTTACTTTTATGTATCTTGCGTTGATTGGTTTTGATGCTGTGAAACTAAAATCTTTAATAGTGTTCTCGTCTTTTTTCGGATCAACATCATTGGCTACTGAAGTAATTAATGTAAAATTGACATTGTCAGTCGAACTGTAATATTCTACTTTAGTTGGCATTAAAATCCAAGAACGTTGGTCTTGTAGAAAGGTTGCGCTAAAATTGGATACTTCTTTTACGTTTTGCAAATCAACAACGGCTTCAAAATCTTGAGTTTGATAACCTTGCCAATCTCCTTTTCTCCAATTTGTTGTTCCATTAATCCCATCTAATAAACCATCCTTTCCACCAGCATGATATTGCGGATTGTAAGTAGATTTTATGTCGATAGTATAATTATTAGGTTTTTTGAAGAAGGTTGCGGAAATGGTTTGACTTTGTCCTTTGTCATTTTTAATATATGCTTGTATTGTTGAAGAAGCTTCAATATCAAATGGTTTTATATATGGAACGTAAGTCATTTTAATAGTTGAATAATCAACACCTTTTTCAAAAACAATATAGTAAATTTTATCTTGTGGGTTTTGTGACAGAATCTCAATTTTCATTTTATCTTTAAACGACTTACTTTCCGTTTGAATTACTGGAACTGGAATAATTTCATTAGCTAACAGTAATGATTTTCTATGTTGGATTTCAATTCCAAAAAATCTTAAATCCTTTCCTGTAGATATTTCTGAACTATAATTTTTCTCAAAATTTACTTTAATTTTCTCAAAATTTGGTTTCACAGTTGACCAAATTGGTTCTCCTGGAGTAACCGCATAAATTCCCATAGAACTCAAAACATACCATGAGCTCATTTGACCGCAATCTTCGTTTCCAATTAATCCGTCAGGTGTGTTTTTATAAAAATTGTTTAAAATGTAATGTACTTTTTCGGTAGTTTTTTCTGGTTTTCCAATGTAGTTGTACAAATATGCCATGTGATGACTTGGTTCGTTTCCGTGTGCGTATTGCCCAATTAATCCTGTTACGTCAACTTGCTCTCTTCCTGTAGTTTTACTTTCGCTGTTGAACATTTCGTCAAGTTTGGCTTCAAATTT
>CANGUP010000028.1 GCA_947457105.1 Flavobacteriaceae bacterium | reverse complement strand
TCATCTAGGAAAAGACCAACTTTGGGAAGCGCTTTTAGAATTTCCTTCTATTCAATTTGGTGTTGAAATGGCGTTCCAATCGTTAGCTTCAGAAAACCCTTTTTTATTGTTTCCATCGGAGTTTACCGAAGGCAAAAAAAACATGGACATTAATGGTTTGGTTTGGATGGGTGATGAGGTGTTTATGAAAGAGCAAATTGAAGAAAAATTAGCGCAAGGTTTCCATTGCATCAAACTAAAAATTGGTGCTATAGATTTCCAAAAAGAACTCGATTTATTGCACTTTATACGTCAAAATTTTGATGAAAATACTATTGAAATTAGGGTAGATGCTAATGGTGCTTTTAGTGAAGATTTAGCTTTAAATAAATTGAATCAATTAGCTGGTTATAAATTACATAGTATCGAACAACCTATTGCAAAAAACCATACTGACACTATGGCAGAGCTGTGTAAAACTACTCCAATTCCTATTGCTTTAGACGAAGAGCTTATTGGTGTGTTTACATACGAAGAGAAAGAACAACTTTTGCAAAAAATAAAGCCACAATACATCATTTTGAAACCTAGTTTTGTAGGCGGATTTCGTGGTACAAAAGAGTGGATTGATTTAGCTAATAAACACAATATTGGTTGGTGGATTACTTCTGCTTTAGAAAGTAATATAGGTTTAAATGCCATCACACAATGGACCTATTTACAACAAAATTCAATGCCTCAAGGACTCGGAACTGGAGGGTTATATACCAATAATTTTGATAGTCCGTTAGAAGTAAAAAATGGACAAATTGCTTACAATACTTCTTTAGATTGGGAGTGTAAATTAATCTAATTATTACTTCCGAATTTCATTAAATTTTCGTATATTTGATAGGCGATTTCATTCGTTTAATACCTTTTCAGATGCGATATTTTCTAATTTCTTCCATAGTCATAGGTTTTCTATTGATTTCTTGTTCTAAAAAAGAACTAACCGAAACACAACCTAAAAAAGGTGATGTAACCGAAAGTGTTTATGCTTCAGGTATTGTAAAAGCCGAAAATCAATATATTGTTTATTCAACGGTTAGTGGCGTTTTGCAAACTATAAACGTTGAGGTCGGACAAACCATAACCGAAGGTCAAGCTTTATTTCAAATAGAAAGTGATAAGGCAAACCTAAATACTGAAAATGCTCAACTTGCTTATCAACTCAGCAAACAAGACAATAATTACATTCGAGATAAAATTTCCGAAATGGAAACCAAGGTTCAAGCTGCTAAAGATAAATTGGCGTTGGATTTGTCCATTTATAACAGAAATAAGAACATCAAGAAATACAATATCATTTCTGAAGTAGATTATGAAAGGATTGAATTGGCTTATAAAAATTCTAAATCCAATTATGAAGCAGCTGTAAAGCAATTAGCACAACTTAAATCGCAACTGCAAAATGACCAAACTCGTAATAGTATCAACTTAAAGATTAGTCAAAAGACTAAAGCTGATTATACTATTAAAAGTGCCTTCTATGGCGAGTTATTTGATGTTTTAGTCAAAAAAGGGTCTATGGTTACTACACAAACACCACTAGCCATTATTGGAAAGAAAAATTCGTATTTACTCGAATTAGAAGTGGATGAAAACGATATGGTTCGCGTCAAATTAGGTCAAACCATGCTTGTAAGTTTGGATAGTTATAAAGGAAAAGTATACGAAGCAACGGTTGATAAAATTTATCCAATTATGGACGAACGTTCTAGAACATTTAAGATAGAAGCTCATTTTTTAAATACACCACAGCAATTATATCCAAATTTAACAGCCGAAGCTAATATTGTAATAAAGGTTAGAAAAGACGTAATTACTATTCCAAAAAGTTATCTTATTGATGGTGAATATGTTTTGGTTAACAAAGACGAGAAACGTAAAGTAAAAGTAGGATTAAGCGATTACCAAAATGCTGAAATCTTATCAGGATTAACTGTTGACGAAACCATTTATTTACCGCAATAATGAATTTCAAACTAATTTTTAATATTGCCATCCATTTACTTAAAGCCAGACTCAAACAAACTATTGTGGCTGCAGTCGGAGTTACGTTCGGAATTGCAATGTTTATCGCTTTAGTAAGCTTTATGAATGGTTTGAATGATTTATTAGATGGATTAATGCTAAATAGAACCGCTCATGTTAGACTTTACAACGAAATAAAACCTACTTTAAAGCAGCCTATTGAATTATCTGAAAAATACAAGAACAGCACTAATTTTATAAGTTCTATTAAGCCCAAAGACAGAGGAAAGGCTATCTACAACAGTCAAGCAATTATCAATTATCTAAAGCAAGATAACCGTATTATTGATGTGGCACCCAAAATCAATGTACCTGTTTTTTTTAATTCCGGAACCATTGAAATTTCTGGAGTTATTAACGGAATTGATGTTTTGCCAGAAGAAAAGCTATTCAAAATAAGCGATTATATTATCGAGGGTAAAGTAGCTGATTTGATTCAAAACAACAGCATTATTATTGGTAAAGGATTGGCCGATAAAATGTTACTTGCTGTTGATGATATGATAAAAGTAACCTCGGCAAAAGGAAATCTTGCTTCGTTAAAGATTGTTGGAATTTCACAATTTGGTATTGCAGAATATGATAACACAATGAGTTATACTTCTTTGGCAACGGCTCAAAAATTACTTGGAGAGTCTACAAATTACGTTACCGACATTCAAGTAAAATTGTTTGATATAACCACAGCTCCGAGTGTTGCGGTAGAATTTCAAAACAAATTTGAAATCGATGCAATTGATTATCAAACGGCCAATTCACAATTTGAAACAGGAAGCACGGTGCGAAGTATTATATCTTATGCTGTTGGCGTTGTGTTGCTTATAGTAGCCGGATTTGGAATTTATAATATTCTAAACATGATGATTTTTGAAAAAATGGACAGTATTGCCATTCTTAAAGCAACTGGTTTTTCGGGTAATGACGTAAAATGGATTTTTATTTTGTTAGCGCTAATCATCGGTTTGGTTGGTGGTGTTTTTGGATTGATTTTCGGGTTTGTATTTTCTTCAATCATAGATGTAATTCCGTTTGAAACGGCTTCGTTGCCTACAATAAAGACTTATCCAATCAATTTCAATCCATTGTTTTATGTAATCGGAATTGTTTTTGCGTTGCTAACGACCATTATCGCTGGACTTTTTCCAGCACTCAAAGCCAGTAAAATTGATCCTGTAGAAATCATTAGAGGAAAATAAAATGAGTAAAGTATTAGAAACAAAAGGTTTGACCAAATATTTTTACGACCCAGTTAAATTTCAAGTACTGAAAGGAATTGACATGACCATAAATCATGGCGAATTTGTTTCCATAGTCGGAAAATCAGGTTGTGGAAAATCTACATTACTGTATTTGCTCTCAACAATGGATACCGATTATGAAGGACAATTGTTTATAAACGAAGAACTTATAACTGGAAAATCTGATAAAGAATTAGCTGCAATCCGCAATGAAAAAATTGGATTCGTATTTCAGTTTCATTATTTACTTTCAGAATATAACGTACTAAAAAATGTCATGTTGCCAGGAATGAAACTAGGAAAACTATCAAATTCTGAAATCGAACACAATGCGATGGAGCATTTGAAAACTCTTGACATGCAAGAACAGGCTCTAAAAATGCCAAATCAATTAAGTGGTGGACAAAAGCAACGTGTAGCTATTGCAAGAGCGTTAATCAACAATCCATTAATCATTATGGGCGATGAACCAACAGGAAATCTTGACAAAAAAAACAGCGATTTAGTTTTTGATATTTTTAAAAAACTTACGTTAGAAGAGAAGCAAACCTTATTAATAGTAACCCACGACAACGATTTTGCCTCAAGAACCAACAGAATCATAACAATGGAAGACGGAAAAATAATTAAAACCTAAAACTTCTCATTTCTCACTTCGTACTTCGTACTTCTCACTTAACAATAATATCATATTTCTCCAAAAGTCCTTTCAATCCGTCTTGAGAGAAAATAGCTTTTTTAATTTTGTTTTTATCTGGGTCGAAGGCGTAATCATAACTAGTAGAAAAATCAGCTTTATTGGCGATGGTATCAATGAAAACAGCTCTTCTTAGGTTACAATTGTCAAACAATACTTCGGTTAAATCACTGCCCATAAAGTCGGCTGAAATCAAACTGCAATTGATGAACTGCATTTTTTTAAGCTTTAAAGCATAAAATTTGGAGTAATCCAACAAGCAATCTTTAAAGTGAAATTCAAACAGCACTTGGTCAGTCATGGCAAAATTCACATTCGTGAAATTACATTTAGTAAAAAACACACCGCGTAGAGAAATATAATTGATTTTAGTTTCCGCAAAATTGCAATCAAAGAAATTACAATCAATAAAAGTTACCGTTTGAAACGTACAAGCTCTGAAATCACAATTGTAAAAAGTACAATTCTCAAAATCTTTAAACTTAGTATTGGTATCATCAAACGTTTGGTCTCTAAACTCTTGGTCTAAAATATAATCGGTGTGCATGTTTTTTATTTTGTGAGCGTAAAGTTAGGGAAAAATAGTGTTCAGTATTCTGTATTCAGTGTTCGTTGCTCAACATTCGTTGTTCCATATTTGTTATTCAACATTCCCTTTTCATTATTTCAAAACATTCTTTACATTCCAAAACATTTTAAAGATTTCTTATATTATTACAATCTGTGTTCCAAAAAAAATACATTGTGCAACTCTGTGCCAATCTCGTGTAACTCTGTGACACCAAAAAAATCCGTCTCAATCCGCGTTTGCGGAGCATCCGTTTCATCCGTATTCCAAAACTAAAAATTAATACCTCATTGTTAATAAATTCCAATAATATTATTTCAAATAAACCCAATGATATAATACATTTGAACATAATGAAAACGTATATAAAATGAGAATAGAAACCGAACTAAAATTAGGATTTAAAGATGTAATGATAAGACCAAAACGTTCTACGCTAAACAGTAGGTCGCAAGTGTCATTAGAAAGAGAATTTAAGTTTAAACACAGTACAGTAACATGGACAGGAGTACCAATAATGGCAGCCAACATGGATACTGTTGGAACTTTTGAAATGGCTTTAGCTTTAGCAAAAGAAAAACTATTTTCATGCATTCATAAGCATTATACCATTCAACAATGGAATGATTTTATTAAAAAAGCCCCATCCGATATTTGTGATTATATTGCAGTAAGCACCGGAACAGGTAAGGCTGATTTTAAAAAGATTGCAGAGATATTTGAACACAATCCGCAACTCAAATTCATTTGCATTGACGTAGCTAATGGCTATTCTGAGCATTTTGTGGCGTTCTTGAGACAAGCGCGCAAACAATATCCTGATAAAGTTATCATTGCAGGAAACGTTGTTACTGGCGAAATGGTAGAAGAATTACTTTTGGAAGGAGCCGATATTGTAAAAGTGGGAATCGGACCAGGTTCGGTTTGTACTACAAGAGTGAAAACAGGCGTTGGTTATCCGCAACTTTCTGCAATTATTGAATGTGCCGATGCGGCTCATGGTTTGGGCGGACACATTATTAGCGATGGAGGTTGTGCCATTCCAGGTGATGTTTCTAAAGCATTTGGAGCTGGTGCTGATTTTGTAATGCTGGGCGGAATGTTAGCCGGACATACCGAAAGCGGTGGTGAAACTATTGAAATTAACGGAGAAAAGTTCAAGCAGTTTTACGGAATGAGTTCGGAAACCGCAATGAAGAAGCATGTTGGAGGAGTAGCGGAATACCGAGCTAGTGAAGGTAAAACAGTACAAGTACCATTCAAAGGTGATGTAATTGATACCTTGCACGATATACTTGGTGGCATTAGAAGTACTTGTACTTATGTTGGGGCTTCCAAATTGAAAGAGTTAACCAAAAGAACCACTTTTATTAGAGTATTAGAACAAGAAAATCGAGTTTATACCAAATAGTATGTCAGATAACGAAATGTCCTTCTTTAAATATTGTCCCAATTGCAGTTCGCAAAACCTAACTTATGTAAACAATTTCAAGTTGCATTGTTCCGATTGTGATTTCGTTTTGTATCACAATATCGCTGCTGCTGTAGCCATAATTTTTACTTATGAAGATAAAATTCTTTTCACTGAAAGAAACGTCGATCCTGACAAAGGAAAACTAGATTTGCCAGGCGGATTTATCGATCCAAATGAAACTGCAGAAGAAGCGGCATGTAGAGAAATAAGTGAAGAATTAGGATTAACCATTACTTCAAGTGATTTGACCTATATAACAACATCACCAAATAATTACCTTTATAAAAATGTACCCTATAGAACTATGGACATCTTCTACGAATGTCAACTCAAGAGTGATGTAATTTCCATCAATGCAGCCGATGAAATCAAGTCGTTAATCTGGATAAAAAGAAGCGAAATCGACTTAAATAAAATCGGATTTGTATCCATTCGAAAAGTTATTGGTGAGCGATACGTCAAATAGTAAAGTTACTTTAACTAAAAATTAGTATTCGTTCTGTTGGGTTCTAAACTTTAAATAGTAATTTTATATGCTATGGAAAAGAACACTAGAATAGGATTTTTCTTCAAGAAATACGAAGCACCCAATCTTTCGCCATTTGATAAACTTTTTGATATTTTCAAAGAGTTAATCACGCATACTTCAGGCGAATTTGATGAAGCCATCGATTGGTTACGACAGTTGGATGTTGAATATAAATTAACAGACGAAAACTATACTGTCGACGATTTTATTGAAGATTTAAAGAAAAAAGGATACATCCGCGAAGAACTAAAAGACGATGGAACTTCGGGAACCGGAATTACAGCCAAAACCGAAAGAGCCATTCGTCAATCGGCTTTAGACCAAATTTTTGGGAATCTTAAAAAATCAGGTACCGGAAATCATAAAACCAAATATTCAGGAAGTGGTGATGAAAAGACAGGTGAGTTTCGCGATTATCATTTTGGTGATGGCTTGGAAAGTATTTCGTTAACCGAAAGTCTTCGAAACGCACAAATCAATAATGGATTTGATGAATTTAAGTTGACCGAAAATGATTTGGTTGTTGAAGATGCGCAATTCAAATCACAAATGAGTACCGTTTTGATGATTGACATCAGCCACAGTATGATTTTGTATGGTGAAGACCGAATCACACCAGCCAAAAAAGTAGCTATGGCTTTGGCAGAATTAATCACAACACGTTACCCAAAAGACACCATTGACATTCTAGTTTTCGGAAACGATGCTTGGCCAATCGCCATTAAAGATTTACCCTATCTAAAAGTCGGACCTTATCACACCAATACCGTTGCTGGATTACAATTGGCGATGGACATGTTGCGTAGAAAACGAAATACCAACAAGCAAATTTTCATGATAACCGACGGAAAACCAAGTTGCGTTCGTGAAAAAGACGGAACCTATTACATGAACAGTAATGGTTTGGACGAATACATTGTAGAACAATGCTACAATCAAGCCGCACAAGCCAGAAAATTGCATATTCCAATTACTACGTTCATGATTGCAAACGATCCGTACCTGCAGAAATTCGTAAACCGATTTACTGAAGCCAATCAAGGAAAAGCATTTTACACTGGACTTAAAGGTTTGGGTGAAATGATTTTTGAGGATTATGAGACGAATAGGAAGAAGAAAATTAAATAGTTTTCAGTTTACAGCACAGAAAAGTCTGTTTACGTTAAAAAACATTGTACATTAATAAATATAGAAAAAAAAAGAAGCAAAAAAACAATATAAATACTCCGCGAACTTTGCGTTAAACATAGCGCTCTTTGCGGTTAAATAAAAAAACATGAAAGTAGAAAACATAAATACATTAGCAGAGTTAAAAAAATCCGGTTGGATATCTAGAAGTATTAAAGACGAGTTGCGTGATAATTTGCGAACTAAAATAAAATCGGGTAAACCAGTTTTTGAAGGCGTTCACGGATTTGAAAACACCGTAATTCCTGAATTAGAACGTGCTATTTTATCACGTCACAACATCAATTTACTCGGACTTCGTGGTCAAGCGAAAACACGTTTGGCAAGAAAAATGATTGAATTATTAGACGAATACATGCCGATTGTGGAGGGTTCAGAAATTAACGATGATCCATTCAATCCGATTTCAAGATTTGCTAAAGATTTAATTGCCGAAAAAGGCAATGCAACTCCAATAAAATGGATTCACAGAAGCGAACGTTTTTCTGAAAAATTAGCTACACCTGATGTAACTGTTGCCGATTTAATAGGTGATGTCGACCCAATAAAAGCGGCTAACTTGAAATTATCGTATGCTGATGACAGAGTAATTCACTTCGGAATGATTCCAAGAGCGAACCGTTGCATATTTGTAATTAATGAATTACCCGATTTACAAGCTAGAATTCAAGTGGCTCTATTCAATATTTTGCAAGAAGGCGATATTCAAATTCGTGGCTTTAAAGTACGAATGGCATTAGACATGCAATTTGTTTTCACCGCCAATCCAGAAGATTACACCAATCGTGGAAGTATTGTAACGCCATTAAAAGACCGAATTGGTTCCCAAATTCTAACGCATTATCCAGAAACGGTTGCCATAGCTAAAACGATTACACACCAAGAAGCCAAATTAGACCAACTACAATCGGATGCAGTTCATGTTCCCAATTTAGCGAAAGATTTGCTAGAACAAATAAGTTTTGAAGCAAGAGAAAGTGAGTATATTGATGCCAAAAGCGGTGTAAGTGCGCGTATGAGTATCACAGCGTATGAGAATTTACTAAGTACTGCCGAAAGAAGAGCGCTACTATCTGGAAGTGATAAAACGTCAGTGCGATTGTCCGATTTTATGGGAATTATTCCAGCCATTACGGGTAAAGTCGAATTGGTTTATGAAGGCGAACAAGAAGGAGCAGCAGTTGTAGCACAATATTTAATAGCAGATGCAATTAAGACGTTCTTCCCGGCTTACTTTCCTAAAATAGAAAAGCTAGAGCGTGATGCTGATTCGAGTCCGTATGCCAAAATACTAGAATGGTTTTTTACAGAAACAGGTTTTGAATTGTTAGACGATGCTTCCGATGAAGACTATAAAAAACAATTGGATGAAGTAACACCATTAGAAGATTTAATCCAAAAATACCAACCAGAAATTCCATTAGAAGACAAGTATTTCTTAAAAGAATTTGTACTTTGGGGATTGGTGGAATACGATAAACTAAGTAAAGATAGAGTAGATGTAGGCTATCAGTTTAAGGATTTGTAAAGCAGTTATATCAATAAACTATAAATAGTAATAATCGAGAATCTTAAATAGGTTCTCGATTTTTTTTTACTATACTTTCCAACATTCCATCCCACCACAGATTCAATGATTATTCTATTTCTCACAAAGACACAAAGATATAGACATTGAGCAACTCTGTGCTAAACTCCGTGAAACTCTGTGCCACAAAAAAATCCGCCTCAATCCGCGTTTGCGAAGCAATCCGTTTCATCCGCGTTCCATTTTCCACACAAACGCCACACTCATAAAAATTTGTAACTTTACCCCATTACAAATCCACAATGACAGTCGACCAACCCAAACCTAACCATTTCAAAGCCCTTACAGGAGTTCGCGCCATTGCAGCCATAATGATATTTGTTTACCATAACCGCAAGTATTGGAAAGACGATATACATCCAGAGTTGTTTCGCTTTTGTAACGAACTAAATCTAGGCGTTCAGTTGTTCTTTGTCTTAAGCGGATTTCTTATCGCCAAAAGTTACGGAAGCAAACCTTTACAATCTTTAATACATTACAGAAAGTATTTTGCCCAACGAATTGTTCGCATTATGCCTTTGTATTGGTTTTTGCTAACCTTGTATTATTTGGATTCAGGTTTTGGTAATTATCGTTTTTCTTTACCTCATTACCTTTTATTACAAGGTTTTTCCTCAACACACTCCTTAGATGCTATTTCGCAATCTTGGTCGCTTACGGTTGAAATGACTTTCTATGCTTTCGCACCATTGATGCTATTACTTTTAGAAAAGCACCTTAAATATTTACTACTTTTTTTGATAGTACTATTTACTAGCACATTACTTTTAGGTCATTTGTGGAGACTTTACAACGGAAATCCCGATAAGTATTTAGTTCCTATAGAATTTGTAACCATGAGCACTTTAGCAGGTCAATCGCTCTTATTTCTTGCCGGAATATTTTTAGCCTACTATTCTAAATTTTGGAATCAAATCCCATTTGCTAAATATACAACCGCTATAGGTGGTATCGGTTTTGTTTTAACCTTATACATTATCGGATTGTTACAAGAGAGTAGAGTAGATCATGGTACCAACCATTGGCAAGGTAAACTATTGTTTTTTATTGTTTTGCCATTTTTTATAGTACTACTATTTCAAGGTTTGATGAGCCAGCGAACTTATTTACAGCAGTTTTTATCATCCAAACTCATGGTTTTATTAGGTAATGCTTCCTTTGCTTTTTATTTGGTTCACATAAGTTATGTCAACCTCAAATTGAAATCATGGGTATTCTTTCCAGACAGAAATTTTATACTTTTATGGTTGGTATCTATTGCTTTATATTACGGTTTTGAAAAACCAATTTATGATTGGTATAGAAAGAAGCTGTCATAGAGGTGTTATAAATACAAACAGTAAGCGATACTATACGTTAAAAATAAATTTACATGTATGATAAATAAACAGTTACTTCTTTTAGGAATAGTTTTACTAGTAACAGCTAACGTAAATGCACAAAACAAAGGCTATCTCGATTCTAAAAAGCCAATAGAAGAGCGCATCGATTTATTAATGAATCAAATGACTTTAGAAGAGAAAGCAGGTCAAATGAATCAATATAATGGATTTTGGGATGTTACAGGTCCGACTCCTAAAGGTGGTACAGCCGAGATTAAATACGAACATCTTCGTAAAGGATGGGTTGGCGCAATGCTTAGCGTTAAAGGTGTTAAAGAGGTAAAAGCTGTTCAAAAAATTGCAGTTGAAGAAACCAGATTGGGAATCCCAATAATTTTCGGATTGGATGTAATTCATGGCTATAAAACATTGAACCCAATTCCTTTGGCTGAAGCAGCAAGTTGGGATTTAGAAGCTATTAAGAAATCAGCCCAAGTAGCTGCCGATGAGGCCTCAGCATCTGGAATTAATTGGACTTTCGGCCCCATGATGGACGTGTCTCGTGAAGCACGATGGGGTAGAGTTATGGAAGGAGCAGGTGAAGATCCTTTTCTAGGTAGTAAGATAGCAGTGGCGAGGGTGCAAGGTTTTCAAGGTGAAACTAGTGCCGATTTAGCCAAAGCGAATACTATTGTAGCTTGTGCCAAACATTTTGCAGCCTATGGTTTTGTCGAAGCCGGCAGAGAGTACAATACTGTGGATATCAGTAATGCTAATTTGTACAATCTTGTGTTGCCTCCATTTCTAGCGGCTAAAGAAGCTGGAGTTAGAACCTTCATGAATTCATTTAATATTCTAAATGGAGTTCCAGCCACAGGAAGTAGCTTTTTGCAACGTGATCTTTTGAAAGGGAAATGGAACTTTGATGGTTTTATTGTATCAGATTGGGGATCCATAAGAGAAATGAAAAACCACGGATTTGCAAAAGATGCTGTCGATGCTACAACCAAAGCCGTTATCGCAGGTTCTGATATGGATATGGAATCCCACTTTTATGTGGCAGAATTAGTCAATTTGGTTAAATCTGGAAAATTAAAAGAAGCATTAATTGATGATGCTGTTCGAAGAATACTTCGAGTTAAATTTGAATTGGGACTTTTTGACAATCCTTATAAATACTGTGATGAAGCACGAGAAAAAGCAGTTGTAGGAAGCAAAGCTATCAATGATGCCGTTTTAGATATGGCAAAAAAGTCAATGGTCTTGTTGAAAAATGAAGGTAACTTATTACCATTGAAGAAATCTGGACTTAAAATTGCGCTAATTGGTTCTTTAGCAAATGATAAAACAAGTCCGTTAGGTGGTTGGAGAGTGGCTTCAGAGGACGGAACTGCTGTTTCTGTTTTGGAAGGAATGCAAAGTTATAAAGGCAATACCTTAGTTTTTCAAAAAGGAGCCGATTTGACTATTGGAAAAACTACTTTTGTTGATGAACTAGTTTTCAATACCACAGATAAAAACGGATTTGAAGCCGCTAAAAACCTTGCTAAGAATTCTGATGTTGTAGTGATGGTTTTAGGCGAACATGGCTTTCAATCTGGTGAAGCAAGAAGTCGCTCCAATTTAGATTTGCCTGGCGTTCAACAAGAGTTATTAGAAGAAATTTATAAAGTTAATCCCAATATTGTTTTGGTTTTAAATAATGGTAGACCTTTAGTACTATCATGGGCAAAGGAACACATTCCGGCTATTGTAGAAGCTTGGCAACTTGGTACACAAACAGGAAACGCAGTAGCTCAAGTAATATATGGTGATTACAATCCGAGTGGGAAATTACCAATGAGTTTTCCAAGAAACGTCGGACAATGCCCAATATACTACAATTATTACAGTACTGGAAGACCAACGAATGATGAGAAAAATGTATTTTGGTCACACTACACCGATGTGGAAAACACACCTTTATATCCTTTTGGCTATGGCTTAAGCTATACCAAATTTGAATACAAAAATTTAAAAGTTAGCCAACCAGAATACATTAAAGGCGAAACGGTAAAAGTCACCATAGAAGTCACCAATACCGGAAATTACGACGGAAAAGAAGTAGTACAACTCTACCTTCAAGATGTTGTAGCAAGTATAGCAAGACCAGTTCAAGAACTAAAAGGATTCGAACTAACTAGTTTGAAAAAAGGTGAAACCAAAACCATAACATTCACGCTAACCGACAAAGAATTAGGATTTTTTAACAACGAGGGCAATTATCAAGTAGAACTAGGTACCTTCAAAATAAGAGTAGGCGGTAGCTCCGATAGTGGTCTAGAAACACAATTTGATTTGAAGCAGTGACTTCGAGAGTCTCAGCCACTGCTAGGAAACCTTCCTATAGCAAAACCTCTCCGTTGGCTGAGGACACTCGAAGTCAAGGTCACATGAACATCTTTCAAAAACTCTTAATTAAGCTACATATCTCCTTTGGCTGAGGCAACTCGAAGCCAACGTTACGCATAAATCTAATTGTTGGCTGAGGTTTTACATTGAGGCTCACGAAATGAACTCGAAGCCAATCATTTATCATCATCAAAATCCATAAAATCATTGATATCAAATCCTTCATTTAGACCATCATCTACAGGAGGAGTTGCGCCTTCTGGATTAAACAATTCCCATTCATCCCAATAATAGTTGGAAGTGTCAAAGTTTTTTACCCATTCTACAAAGAGAAGCCTAAAAGCGTCTATTTCATTACGAATCAACTTCACATATTCTAAATCTTTATATTCTTTATGAAATCGTAGGCTTCCTACTTGAACATACAGATGCATTGCGTGTTCTCTAATGATAGCTGCATTTTGCATTCTTATGCTATACATATCGCCACCTTCAGCTCCAGCAATTTTTGCCAGAATGATCATAGCGTCTTCCATCATTAAATGTTTTGTTGCTTGTATGTATTCATCCTCCTCTGGAAGTGAAGCAACTAAACTTTGCACCAATTGAAAAAGCAATTCCGCTTTTTGATAAATAAGTAAGTTTTTTATTTCTTCTAAGGCCATAATAGTTGTTTGTGTATAAAACAAATTTACACTTTTTTATAAAAAAAACTTCCTAACTTTTGGTTGGGGAGTTAAATCTAGTTTGATTTATTTTTTTGAGTTTTTTTGCAGCTACACTCGTCGCTCTTTAAGCAAAACTTACTTTAGAAACGGTTCCGCCATTACTTTTAGCTGTCGAAGATTGAATTCTTGAAGCAGCGGCACTAGTCATTTTTGATTTAGACATTCTGGACATTTAGGATTAGTCGGATGACAAGTTTCTCTCCCTAAAAATGAAATTGTCATTCCAATTTCTCCCTAAATTTCCTTTGGTAGTAATTGCATTAAATGTTTTTCAACTTTGTTACCATCTTTAGCTTCCTTATAAAGACCAATTCTTGGTGCAACTCTTATAACATGTAAATCTGCAATTATGCCTTCAGCTGTAACTTTCATTTCTCGCATAACCACATTTGCGGATTTTCTTCCAATTCCATTTAAGGCAGATAAATCGTTAAGATTAGTTGGACTATTTTTATCGCTCTTTAATGTTTGAGCAATTTCAATTAACCAACTTGATTTGGTATTGAAGTTTCTAACTTTACTAACATAAGGAAATAAATCTTCAATTGTTGCAGTTGATAATACTTCCAAATTTGGAAATTCTGCTAAAAAAACAGGAGCAATTTTATTAATATTTGCATCTTAATCTTTAGCAGATAAAATAACGGCTAACATAAATTGATATAAATTTTCATAATCTAAAGGATGCTTTTGCCTTTGTTTTTAACCATTAGTAGTTGTAATTTTTTAGACTAATTTATTTGTGTTTTCAAATAATTACTTAATTATTTTTTTATAAATTCAACAATTCGTTTTATTACTTCTGTATTTCCTAAAATTTTTCGATGACCTAAGTTTTTGGTAATCATCAACTCTGAAATTTTTAAATTTTCTTTAATGTTATAAGCTGCTTTAATATTTACATCAACATCATTCTCATCATGAATTATTAAAACAGGAATTAAAATTTCTTTTGCAGCATTTGAAGCTGAATAATAATCCATTTTAACTCCATACTTTTTTTCAAAATGCTCTCTTAATTTAATTCCAATTTCAGGATTTAATTCCAACTTCTTAATAAAATCATCAATTATGTCTTGAATAATATCTCCGCTTCCAATAATAACTACTTTTCTTACTTTCAGTTTTTCTCTAATGGCATTTAAAATGGACATTCCTCCAAGTGAATGGCCAATCGCAAATTCAAATGGTCCAAAATGTTTTTCCAATTCTAAAATAGAAGCAATAAATTCGACCATTATCGATGAATTTCCTTTGGATTTTCCATGTGCTGGTGCATCAAAACTTATTGTTGAATACCCCAAATTTAATAACTCATCCGCAATTTTAACTAATTGAGTCCCTCTGCCAGACCATCCGTGAACTAATAAAATTTTGTTCTCACTTTTTCCATAATGATAAACTACAATTTCTTTATTTATTGAAGGAACAAAAACTTTTTCTTGAACACTTTCTTTATCCATATGAAATTCGCGTTTAGGAATTTTATGTTTTATTGGTGTAGTAAATAATTTTGCAGTAAACTTTGTCGCTAATTTTGGTGAAATTGCCTCAAATAATTTATCGGTTATCAATATTACCTTCGGAATTTTCAATGCTTGTGCTTGTATTTCTTTATTTTTTGACATTTCAATAAATTTAATGCAAGTTACTTTATTTTATCTTTTTTTCTTATATTTAGACATCAATAAATTAATCTGAAAATGTTAAATCAAAAACGCGTAATAATTGAAAATATATTACCTCAATTAAACAAAAAGCATTATTCAGTTTATCAAGAAGCTTTAGAAAAAGATTATTTTTACAAAAGAGCTTATGGATCTTAAATGAAAGAAAAAGTTTGGCCTGGCGAATGTAATTTTCCAGATTATACCAATCCAGAAGTTAGAGAGTGGTAGGCAGGATTGTTCAAAGAATTAATTGCAGAAATAGGAGTAAAAGGTGTTTGGAATGATATGAACGAACCAGCAGTTATGGTAGTTCCAACAAAAACATTCCCATTAAGTAATTGATATCACATGAAAATTTGTTGAATTACGTTATCAATTATTATCTTATTGATGTACTATGTTTAGGCAATATTTTAATGATAGAGTTTCAATGTTGAAACGATTAGTATATTTTGACCAAGACGATGCTCAAACGAATTATAGAACTGACGAATTTATCTTTGGAAATCAAATTTTGGTTTGTCCAATTTTAGAACCAAATGCACTTGCAAGAAGTATGTATTTGCCGGATGGAAATTAGTATAATTACTGGACAAATGATTTAGTGAAAGGTAAAAAAGAACTTTGGGGTTGCTACTGATTTTGATCAGATTCCGATATTTATTAAGAAGGTGCTATTATTCCTAAATATCCTGTGCAACATTATGTTGGTCAAATTGAATCTCCAGAATTGTCTCTTGAAGCTTATTTCAAACTAGGAAAAGAAAAATCTTATGTTGTGAAGATGCACAAGATGGATATGACTATAATAAAGGAAGATTCAGTTATAAAACATTCACTTTAAATGGTAAAGAAAATGAGCTTTTAATCAAGCAAAATAAAGGAGGAACCTTTGAAACCCAATATCAAACTATTAAGATTAATATAAAAAGATTACCATTCAAAATTAAAGGAATTGAAATTGATAATAAGAAAACCATATTCGATAAAGAGTCGTTAATTATTGAAAATGGCTTAATTGTTGTTAAAGATTTTACCGAATTACACTTCATTGGTGTTTAAATTTTTGTAAATTTGAGTTTAATAAAAAAAATATGAGTTATAAAAAATACACAATAGTTTTTTTGGTAGTAGCTTTGATAATTTCTTGTGCTAAAAATCCTTTTACAGGAAAAAGCACAATGGCTTTGGTGCCAAATAGTCAAATATTTCCAATGGCTTTTCAGCAATACAATCAGTTTTTGACTGAAAATAAAGTAGTCAAGAATACTGCTGAAGCTAAAAAAATTGAAACAGTTGGAACAAAAATAAAGGTTGCCGCAGAAAGATGGTTAGCTGCCAATAATCATTCAGATTATTTAAATGGTTACAATTGGGAATATAATTTAGTAGATGATAAGTCAGTTAATGCATGGTGTATGCCTGGTGGAAAAATTGTTTTTTATACAGGAATATTACCAATATGTAAAGATGATGCAGGAATTGCAGCAGTTATGGGACATGAAGTTGCTCATGCATTAGCCAATCATGGTCAACAAAGAATTAGTGCTGGTATGCTTCAACAACTTGGACAAGTTGGTGCTGCTGTAGCGGTAGGGAATCAAGATCCTGAAACACAACAAATTGTAATGCAGGCTTATGGAATTGGTTCACAAGTTGGAGTAATGCTACCATTTAGCAGAAAACATGAAAGTGAAGCCGATATGATTGGCCTAACATTAATGGCTATTGCAGGATATAATCCTGAAAATGCAGTTGCTGTTTGGGAACGTATGTCTGCACAATCAAATGGACAAGCACCACCAGAAATTTTAAGTACGCATCCAAGTAATCAAACAAGAATAGATCACTTAAAATCATTGTTACCACAAGCAAAAGCTGAAGCTGCAAAATTTGGAGTAACATTTAAATAATATTCGAGTAATAAAAAAAGAGTATAGTTGAAGCTGTCAATTTTTTGGCAGCTTTTTTTATTTAAAAATATATTATGGCAAATCTTTCTAAAGGACATCCTAAATTATTAAATGCTTGGGCTTTTTACGATTGGGCAAATTCCGTTTATAGTTTAGTAATTGCGTCTGCAGTTTTTCCAATTTTTTATGAAATGATTTTTAGTGACGCTAAAAAAGAAAGCGTGAATTTATTTGGTCAAGATATTAAAGCTACAGCTATGATTAGTTTTGTTACAGCTTTTGCTTTTTTAATAGTTGCCATTTGTTCACCAATACTCTCAGGAATTTCAGATTATCTTGGAAATAAAAAAGCTTTTATGAGATTCTTTTGTTACCTAGGAGGTATTTCCTGTATTTGCTTATATTGGTTTGATATAGATAACCTTTTTTTAAGTTACACAGCCTATTTCTTTGGACTTATTGGCTTTTGGTCAAGTTTGGTTTTTTATAACTCCTATTTACCAGATATTGCTTTCCCTGAACAACAAGATAGAATTAGTGCCAGAGGATTTTCCATGGGATATATTGGAAGTACGATTCTTTTAATTATAAATCTAGCGATGGTAATGTTTCCAAATACTTTTTGGATTGAAACTCCAAAAGAAGCAATGAAAATTTCTTTTGTAATGGTTGGTGTTTGGTGGATCGGATTTAGTCATGTCACATATTATTATTTACCAAAAGGAAATAGAAACAATGTTCCGTTAACGACAGATTTTATTTTTAAAGGTTTTCACGAATTAAATTTAGTTTGGAAACAGTTAAAACAAAACCTAGCGCTTAAAAGGTATTTGTATAGCTATTTTGTTTTTATTATGGCAGTTCAAACGGTTATGTTAGTCGCGACATATTTTGGAGCAACTGAAATAAATTGGGGTTCAGATGACAAAACAATGGGTTTGATTATTAGTATACTTTTAATTCAATTAGTAGCAGTAGTTGGAGCTTTTATAACGTCGAGAATTTCTGAAAAATTCGGAAACATAAATACATTAATGGTTTTAAATGGTATTTGGGCAGTTCTTTGCGCTTTTGCTTATTTTGTTGAAACTCCAATTCAATTTTATGCTACTGCAGGTTTTGTAGGCTTAGTTATGGGAGGAATACAATCTATTGCACGATCAACCTATTCTAAACTTTTACCAGAAACAGAAGATACTGCATCGTTCTTTAGTTTTTATGATGTTACAGAAAAAGTTGGAATAGTAATAGGAATGACAATTTATGGAACAATAGACTTAATTACTGGTTCAATGAGAAATGCAATCGTATTTCTGGGTGTATTTTTTGTAATTGGATTAATTTTATTGACGAGAGTTCCAAGAAAATAATTTTATATATCCAAAAAATAATTATATTTGGACAAATAATTTATAATAATGAAAAAGATTAAGATACTTTCAATTTTTACATTTCTGTTTACATCATTTTCTTTTATCTCGTGTGATAATGAGCCTATAGACCCAACATTGTTGCAACAAATTAATAGCAATAACGGAAATAATGGTGGAGGAGGAAATGGAGGCAATTCTTCAAGTAGTGTTTTTAAAGTCGATTTTGGAGGTCAAACCTGGGTAGCCAATAGTACTGAAGCTGCAATGCTGCCAAATTCTATTCAAATTGCCGGACTTAAAACATCTAACGGACAAACATTTGGATTTGCTTTGAATGGCAATACTGTTGGGACTTATGATTCAACATCCAACTTGATTGCTTACGATCCAAACAACAATTCCAACGGTGATGTTTACTGGGCGGTTAATCCATCAAATCCATCAGTTTCGGCAGGAACAGTTACTATTACTAATATAGATACTGTAAACAAAAAAATATCTGGAACATTCAGTTTTACAGGTTATTGGTCTGATTTATCAGTTTCTAATATTCCACCAATAAGTTTTACTAATGGTATTTTTACAAATATTCCTTACACTATAGGAACCAATGTGACAACAGATTTCTTTTCTGCAAAATTAGATGGTACTGAATTTATAGAAGATCAAATAGATGTTACAGAGGTTACAGGTTCAGGATATCCACCTTCATATAGTATAGTTGGTTCTAAAACTAATAATGATACTGTTGGATTAAGATTTTCTAAAACTCTTGGTGTAGGAAATTACAATTTTAATGGTCCTTTCAATCAAGATTTAACAGCAACTTGCACGGCAAATGGTGTTTTGTACAACTCTGATACTGGTGCATTAACTATTACAGAAAAAACCGCAACAAGAATTAAAGGAACTTTTAGTTTAGTAGTGAAAAATCCTATAACATTACAAACAAAAAATATAACACAAGGATCATTCGATGTCGAATTACCATAAATAATTCACATTTAAAATTTTAAAATCCGTCGAAATGGCGGATTTTTTTTGTGGCACAATCATTGTTTTACATATAAAGTTGCTGTTTAAATGTTCAAATTATATTTTTCAGCACTATTTCAATGCAATACATCGATTTTAATTTAGTATGTGTATTGCAAAGTCTATATTTGTTACCAAATTGTAAATAATTAAATGTCATATTGACTCAATATATACTATGTCAAATCAAAAAATAATCGCCTTTGACAATTTGTCACTTCAAGAATTCGATTCTGAAGCCGAATTGATTCCTCTTTTAACACCAGAAGATGAAGAAGAAATGACTAATGAAGAATTGCCTTCATCATTACCAATTCTGCCATTAAGAAATACGGTATTATTTCCAGGAGTTGTAATTCCAATTACAGCTGGAAGAGATAAGTCTATTAAACTTATCAATGAAGCCAATGCTGGTAATAAAATAATTGGTGTCGTAGCTCAAAAAAATGAAGAAGATGAAGACCCTTCTAAAGATGATATTCACCATATAGGAACAGTTGCAAGAATTCTTAGAGTTTTAAAAATGCCTGATGGTAATATAACGGTTATCCTTCAAGGAAAGAAACGATTCGAAATTGACTCTATAGTTTCTGAACTTCCTTTTATTACGGCCAACATCAAAGAAGTACCAGAAAAAAGACCAGGTAAACACGATACTGAATTTGCTACAATTATTGATTCAATTAAAGAATCAGCAATAGAAATAATAAAAGAAAGTCCAAATATTCCTACTGAGGCTACATTTGCTATCAAAAATATAGAGAGTCAATCGTTCTTAATCAATTTTGTTTCTTCCAACATGAATCTTTCTGTTGAGGAAAAACAGAATTTATTAATGATGAATGTTCTTAAGGAAAGAGCACTTGAAACTTTACGTTACATGAATGTAGAGTTGCAAAAACTTGAACTTAAAAATGATATTCAATCTAAAGTTCGTTTCGATTTAGACCAACAGCAACGTGAATATTTCTTGCATCAACAAATGAAAACCATTCAAGAAGAATTGGGTGGTGTTTCTAATGAGCAAGAGTTTGAAGAAATGCGTCAACGTGCCAAAACCAAAAGTTGGGATGAAAAAACAAGTAAGCACTTTGAAAAAGAGTTTTCTAAGTTGCAACGTATGAATCCTCAAGCACCAGATTTTGGGATTCAAAGAAACTATCTAGACTTATTTTTAGATTTACCTTGGAATAAATTTTCAAAAGATAATTTTGATTTAAAGCATGCTCAAAAAGTTTTAGACAGAGATCATTTTGGATTAGAAGATGTAAAAAAACGAATGATTGAACATTTGGCAGTTTTGAAATTGCGAAATGATATGAAATCACCAATTATATGTTTGACAGGACCTCCAGGTGTCGGAAAAACATCGATTGGAAAATCTGTTGCAGAAGCATTAGGAAGAGAATATGTTAGAATTTCATTAGGTGGTTTAAGAGACGAAGCTGAAATTCGTGGACACAGAAAGACCTACATAGGCGCAATGCCAGGAAGAATAATACAAAGTATTAAAAAAGCACAAACTTCAAATCCTGTATTTATTTTAGATGAAATTGATAAACTTTCTGTTAGTAATCAAGGTGATCCATCATCAGCACTTTTGGAAGTTCTAGATCCTGAACAAAACAATGCTTTTTATGATAATTTCCTTGAAATGGGATACGATTTATCTAAAGTAATGTTCATTGCGACTTCTAATACAATGTCAACCATTCAACCAGCATTAAAAGATAGAATGGAAGTTATAAAAATGGCGGGATATACAACGGAAGAAAAAGTTGAAATTGCACGCCAGCATTTGTTTCCAAAGCAGTTGAAAGAGCACGGATTGACTTCAAAAGATTTGACAATTGGTAAAAAAGAATTAGAAAAAATAGTTGAAGGATATACTCGTGAATCGGGAGTAAGAAGTTTGGAGCAAAAAATTGCACAAGTGATAAGAAATGCTGCAAAATCTGTAGCAATGGAAGAAGAGTATAACAAAAAAGTTACATCAGAAGATATCGTAAAAGTTTTGGGTTCACCAAAATTAGAACGCGATAAAGCAGAAGGAAACGATGTTGCTGGAGTAGTAACAGGATTGGCTTGGACTTCTGTTGGAGGAGATATACTTTTTATTGAATCCTTGATTTCTAAAGGAAAAGGAATTCTTACTTTAACTGGAAATTTAGGTACGGTAATGAAAGAGTCTGCTACAATTGCCTTAGAGTACATCAAAGCAAATGCAGAACTTTTCGGACTAGACCAAGATATTTTGACAAAATATAACATTCACTTACATGTTCCAGAAGGAGCAACACCAAAAGACGGACCAAGTGCTGGAATAGCTATGTTAACATCTTTGGTTTCATTGTTAACACAACGTAAAATCAAAAAAGGTTTAGCCATGACAGGTGAAATTACTTTGAGAGGAAAAGTTTTGCCAGTTGGAGGAATTAAAGAAAAAATTCTTGCAGCCAAAAGATCAAATATTAAAGAAATCATTCTTTGTCATGATAATAAAAGTGATATTGAAGAAATTAAAGCAAATTATATAGAAGGATTAACTTTTCATTATGTGAAAGAAATGAGTGAAGTTATTGATATAGCATTAACCAATCAAAAGGTTAAAAATGCCAAAGTTTTAGATTAACTTCATTAAAAAATAGTTTAAGGCATGAGTTGAAAACCTCATGCCTTTTTATTTTTAGTATAAATTTAAAAATAATATCTTCGCATTTCCGTTATAGGTTAAGTAAATTGCTATTTTTTGTATGTTTAAAAAACTATTTATCTCCATTTTTTTACTTTTTTGTACTGTAAGTTACAGTCAAATAGGAGGTAGGTCAGTTTATCAATTTTTAAATTTAGTTACTTCTCCAAGACAAGCAGCATTGGGCGGTAAAGTCATTACTATTTATGATAATGACGTAAATCAAGCGCATTTTAATCCTGCAACAATCAATGCCGAAATGGATAATCATTTATCTTTAAATTACGGAAGTTATTTTGGCGAAGTTACCTATGGAACTGCTGCTTATGCCTATACTTATGACCGACATTTGCAAACCTTTCATGCCGGAGTAAATTATGTCAATTACGGAAATTTTGATGGTTACGACGAAAATGGTCTTGCCACATCTTCATTTACAGGAAGTGAAATAGCACTTTCTTTTGGTTATGCTTACAATATTCCATTTACAAGTTTTTATTTAGGAGCCAATGCCAAATTAATTTCTTCCACTTTAGAAAGTTACAATTCGTTTGGTGGTGCAGCCGATTTCGGATTTTTATTTATAGATGAATCTAATGATGTTAATTGGGGATTAGTTGTTAGAAATGTTGGGACCCAATTCACAACTTATGCTGGAACTCCAGAAAAATTACCGCTTGAAGTTTTAATAGGTGTTTCGCAAGAAGTTGAAAATGTTCCGTTGCGATGGCATCTAACTTTAGAAAATTTGCAACAATGGAAAATAGGTTTTTCTAATCCTAATCGTGCTATTGGAAGTATTGATGGAGAAGCTACTCAAGAGAAAGTAGGTTTTTTAAATAACGCTTTGCGACATTTGGTTTTAGGTGCCGAATTGTTTCCAACGAAAGGGATAAATTTAAGATTTGGATATAATTTTAGAAGAGCAGAAGAATTGCGAATTGTTGAACGAAGAAATTTTTCGGGAATTTCACTTGGATTGGGATTAAAAATGGGTAAAATGAAATTTAACTATTCCTACTCAAGATATACACTTGCAGGAAACACAAGTCTTTTCGGACTAACAATTGATTTTTCAGACAACAGTTATTAAACAGATATACATTGAAAAAAATTACTATTGCTATCGACGGCTTTTCTTCAACAGGAAAAAGTACTTTAGCCAAACAACTTGCTAAACATTTAGGATACGTTTACGTTGATACAGGAGCAATGTATCGCGCAGTAGCTTTATTTGCAATGCAAAAAGGATACATTTCTTCTTCAAATTTTGATAAGCAAGGACTTATTAATGATATTTCAAATATCAAATTGCATTTCGAATTCAATGCAGATTTAGGTTTTGCGGAAATGTTTTTGAATGATATAAATGTTGAAAAAGAAATTAGAACTATTGAAGTTTCTAGTTTTGTAAGCAAAGTGGCAGAAGTTTCAGAAGTTCGTGCCAAGTTAGTAGAACAACAGAAGGAAATGGGTAAAAATAAAGCTATAGTTATGGACGGACGCGATATTGGAACGGTAGTTTTTCCTGATGCTGAATTAAAGATATTTATGACAGCAAGTGCCGAGACAAGAGCTCAACGTCGCTTTGACGAACTTCAAGCCAAAGGTGACAATGTTTCTTATGAAGAGGTTTTAAAGAACGTTCAAGAAAGAGATTATATTGATACTCATAGAGATGATTCACCTTTAGTAATAGCTGATGATGCTATAGAAATTGACAATTCTTACCTTTCAAGAGAAGAACAATTTACTGCAGTATTAGAATTGGTGGAAGAAATAATTAATCAGTAAACCAAAAAAATAAATTATCTAATTCCAAATTTCAAATTTTAATGTTATAAATTTTGGAATTTGGAATTTTTCATTTGGAAATTTAGATATTAATGTTAGTTTTACAATCTATTTACATTACAAAAACATAGTTATTATGAGTATAAAGTTTAGATTAACTCTAATGAGTTTTCTTCAATTCTTCGTTTGGGGTGCATGGTTAATCACTGTCGCAAATTATTGGTTCGATACAAAACATTGGAGTGGAGCAGAATTTGGAGCAATTTTCTCTACATTAGGATTTTCATCTATTGTTATGCCTGCATTGACAGGAATAATTGCAGATAAATATATCAATGCTGAAAAACTTTATGGAATACTACACATTTGTGGCGGATTGATTTTAGCATACATTCCTCAAGTTCAAGATTCATTGACTTTTTTTTGGGTAATATTTGCCGCAATGATTTGTTATATGCCAACGATTTCTCTATCAAATTCTATAGCCTATAATATTTTAAAAAGTAATGATTATGATGTAGTCAAAGTTTTTCCTCCTATTAGAGTTTGGGGTACAATCGGATTCATTGCAGCAATGTGGTTAACTAATCTTTCCGATAATAAGGCTTCTGGTAATATGTTCTATATTTCAGCTGTTGCTGCCGTAATTTTAGGTATTTATTCATTTAGTTTACCAAAATGTCCACCACAAAAATTAATATCTGAAAATGCAACACTAATTCAAAAACTAGGATTAGATGCTTTTAAGTTATTTGGTACTTACAAAATAGCATTATTTTTTATTTTCTCAATGTTTCTTGGAGGAGCATTACAATTAACAAACATGTACGGAGATGTTTTTTTGTCGGATTTTAAAAATGTTCCACAATATACCGATTCCTTTGTTGTAAAATATTCTACGATAATAATGTCGATTTCTCAAATCTCTGAAACGTTATTTATTCTGGCTATTCCGTTTTTTTTAAAACGTTTTGGAATAAAACAAGTAATGTTAATTTCAATGGTAGCATGGGTTTTACGTTTTGCTTTATTTTCGTATGGTAATCCTGTTGATGGTTTATGGATGATTATTGTATCTTGTATTGTATACGGAATGGCATTTGACTTTTTCAACATTTCAGGTTCCTTATTTGTTGAAACTACTACAGATTCAAAAATTCGTTCTTCTGCTCAAGGTTTATTTATGATGATGTCTAACGGATTTGGTGCAGTAATGGGAAGTATTGTTAGTGGTTTAGTTATTGATAAATATTTTACTTTAAAATTTACAACTATTGACAGTTTATTGAGTTTTCTGAAGACTGATGTTAATAATGTTGCAGTTAAGAATTTATTAAGAGGTAATGAAATCTTATCTGATAATAGTTTGAAAAATGCTGTATTTATTAAAGAATGGCAACCAATATGGCTTGCTTTTGCAATTTACGCGTTAATAATAGCAATTCTATTCGCGATTTTCTTTAAGCACAAACACAATCCTGATGAAGTAGCTAACGTTAGTCATTAAAACTTAAAAATAGTATCAAAAGCCCTTTCTTAACCTAGTTTTGAAAGGGTTTTTAGTTTAATGCGAATTTGTTGTATTTTGTAGAGATAAATATTTTGTAATTAATAAATTATGCTTACTTTTGCAAACCTTTTGGCGAAGAAGAGTTTCCTTTAGGTATCAACTATTTATGTAAAACACTGCTGCTGTTTTCTATTCGATAATAAACTCAAGAAGCACGGCATACAAATTTTTTTATCAGCATGTCTGAATTAAACAAAGAACAACAAGCGTTTTTAAACGAATTTAACTGGCACAATTACGCAGAAGGAATTGATGCAGTAGATCAAAAAAACTTACAAGAATTTGAAGATTTAGTTACTAAAACTTTCATCTCTACTGATCAAGAAGAAGTAGTTGAAGGTGTTGTAGTTAGAATCACAGATCGTGACGCTATTGTTGACATTAATGCAAAATCGGAAGGTGTTATTTCATTAAACGAATTCCGTTACAACCCAAACTTAAAAGTGGGTGACAAAGTAGAAGTATTAATCGACGTTCGTGAGGACAAAACAGGTCAATTAGTATTATCTCACAGAAAAGCAAGTACTATCAAATCATTGTATAGAGTTATTTCTGCTAACAAAACTGGTGAAATTGTTACAGGTTTTGTTAAATGTAGAACTAAAGGTGGTATGATTGTAGAT
>CANGUP010000027.1 GCA_947457105.1 Flavobacteriaceae bacterium | reverse complement strand
TATTATGAATGCCCAAACCAGATGGAATGGACAAATTTTCCATTGGTCAGCTATTCAAAATGATTTAAATGCGTATTTTAGTGATAGAATAAAATGAAATGACACAGTTTATTGAACACTCCCAAATATACGTTATCATCATATTCGCCAATAGCCTCAAAAGTTTTTACTTCTTTTAAATCTGCTACCTTTTGAAAAAAATTATTGCTCTTTATTTTATTGGAAATGAATATCTATAACTCTTTGATTTTAGTGAGTCTATTTTAGCTTTGCTATAATCTGATGTTACCAATATTATTAAACTGTCCAAACATCTTTTATCCTTTAGTTTTTCATTAACTCTTTTATTTACTGTATTAACGTAGTTATCTATACTCTCTTTTGATTTTGATATAGAATCGTTATTTACTAATAAGTGTAACTTTAATAAAGCATTACAATTATTATATTCCTTTTTGTCAATTACTTCGAAAAAAGTCCAGTCAGCACTTTTTGTTTCTTTTCCAAAAGTTTCTGAAAGAACTTTTAATTCATTAGGTACATTAATACATGGTCTTGTACTGTGTCCAAAAGCCAAAACAAATAAAATAAATACATAGAGTATATATACAGAAACACATGATATAACACTTAAAAGCAATATTTTCTTTAGATTCATAACTATTTTATTTTTAAGATTGGAGGACAATTAAAAACGATATATTCTTCATCAATTCTATAAAACTTTGTTTTATTAATTGTTTCACTCTGTTGTTTTCCTGAATATACTTTATCATCATATTCGCCAATAGCCTCAAAAGTTTTTACTTCTTTTAAATCTGCTACTTTTTGAAAAACATCTATATCATTAGTCCAACCATGTACACCAGTCCATCCTGAATCTTGAATATGAGCAATCCCCATTTTTGTTACCCCTTTAATTTTGAATTCATTAACTACCCAATCTACGATGGCATAATAAGTACCCCAAAGTCTAAAAACTTTATTAAATAGTTTAGATTTCTCAATATTTGCGATGGTTGAAGTAGGGTTCCATACAGAGCTAAATAACATATATAATAGTTGATAGCTAGGTATAGCAGGATTAATTTCAAATTCATCTGCTTCATCAGGCGATAGTAAAATATGTTCACCAATTGTATGTCCTTTTTGAAAAAGGAAATCAGCCATACCTGCTGCGTATGCACCTCCTTCGCTATGAGAAACAAAATAAATGGATTCGTTGCCCAATCCTTTAATAATATCGTTATAATTGATCTTGGCAAAATCAAAACCATTTTTAAACCTGTCGGCACCACTTTGGTCTACAGCAATTTTACTAGAACCATCAAAGTAAAGTATATAATTCTTTTTTTCAAGTTCGGTAACATTAAACAATATATTATTCAAGCTGAATTTAGATTTTATTTGAAATGTATTAATTAAATACTCTCTGAAAGATTCTGCTATTCCACTGTGCCAATAAGGTTTTCTAGGTTTTGTTGGGCCAACATATTCGCCCCATCCAAAGGGTAATTGATAGGCTAAATTCCACTGCCCATTCACCAAAATAATTTTAGGCATTCCTTTTACTTTCAGGTAATCTTTTGGATTAGCTGGTAAATCTCTATTATAACTTATTTTTGTTTTTGGGTTTACATAACTACAGGCAAAGAAAAATTCTAAACTTACATCAGGTTCTTTTTTAAGAAACGAATCAAAATTTTCCAGAGTTAGCATTAAAGTTACTTTATTGTTTTTAACTTTTGCAAAAACAACTTCTTTCCCATTACTTGAATACACTAGTTTCATTTTCTCATTCTTCCCATCCTCTTTTAGGTTTACTCTTCTATCGTCATCATAAAGTGTCACAAAAACAATCTAATTATTAGGAATTCCTTTTGTTTCAAGATGAAACTTTACAGTATCATTTAATAATGCTTCGTTGATGGGATTGTCATTTGCATCAGTCCACCATGCTTTTTCAAAATAATCTTCAACAATCCCCTGGTCATTCTTTGTCTTCTCAGCTAAAGCTTTCAAATCAAAAGCACCAAGTATAACAGGCGCAGTACTCACAATTGTATCGATTGAATGATAATCAAAAGTTTGGTGGTTCAGTGCAAACTCTTGCAGTTTTGCTCCTAGTATTTTGTCTTTCATAAAATCATACACAAATATCTTTACCCTCACATCAGGGTTTTGAGGTAATTGTGTTGCCAGTGGATGGTTCGCGTTGGTTGAGGGTACTTCTAGCTTGGCGGTTATATTTTTGGTTTGTGGGTTATAGTTAGCCTCGGCTACTTTATCGTTAACCGACACCAAGATGCGTTGGCTTTTAGGATCGTAATTCTCTGGCGTGGCTACCACCATATGATCATTGCCTCGCATAGATTGTTTATATAGTTTGATTTCCTTAATCATTTCATGATAATTTTATTTTTGTATACCTATTTCAAGTATTAGCATCAAGGTTTTTCTTTAATTAAAAGAAAAAAACTTTATCATTCTTTCACAAACTTCTCTGCACCACTAAATTGATTAAAGTCATACATTTCAATGAAATAAATCCCTTTTGAAAGACTAGAAACATCGATAAAATCAACATTGAACTGGCCTTCAAGCAATACCTTCCCACTGATATCAAGTATTCTATAATTTGAAAAACGCTCCAAATCATTCATTACTTGCAACTCATCTTTCACCGGATTTGGATAAACTCGAATAGAACCCTTTTCAAAACCAGAAATGTCCAAATTCTCCGAACTTAACTTCACCACCCAGTAATCTTTATTTCCATGGTTTCCTGTAACATTCCCATCATTAGAATAAGAAAATCCAGTAACTAGATAACCTCCTTCGGCTGTCTGGGTAATACTCCTTGCAACCTCAAAATCACTACCTCCCATAGTTTTTTTCCATTGTATCACTCCTGCATTGTTGAGCTTTACTAGCCAATAGTTTCCATTAAAATCATTGGATAAATCCAAATCCCCGTTGGTAGATTGCGAACTCCCTGTCACAACACAACCACCATCACTTGTGCCAATAATGCCAAATGCTCTGTCATAAAATGAACCGCCAAGCGTATATTGCCATTGCAAAACTCCCGTTGAGTTTAATTTTACTACCCAGTAATCATAATTCCCAAGATAACCAGTTACATTCCCATTATTAGAGTCAACAATACCTGCTATGTAAATCCCTCCATCAGTACCAAGTGATACACTTGATCCCTCATCATCATTTGAACCTCCCAAAGCTTTTTGCCATTGTATATTTCCTGTTGAATTCAGCTTCACAACCCAAACATCAGAACCACCATGATTGCCAGATACATCAATAGTATTCGAAAAAGTCTGCCCTACTACTACATAACCCCCATCACTAGTATTCACTATGCATTTGGCAATATCGCCCTCAGTGCCTCCAATACTCTTTTGCCAAACTAAGGCCCCCGTAGAACTTAACTTCACTATCCACATATCTCCCATACCTTGGTTAACGGTTACATCGCCATCATAAGAATCATGAAAACCCGCAACGACAAAACTCCCGTCAGTGTTTTGAAGTATACTATGCCCCATATCATTTCCAGTGCCTCCCAGAGATTTCTGCCATTGTATTACTCCAGTACTATTTAGTTTCAATACCCACATATCAGACCCTTGATGATTACCAGTAACATCGGCATCTGATGAATTAGATGCCCCAGATATAGCATAACCACCATCAGATGTTTGAATAATACAATTGCCTTCATCCACATCTGAACCTCCATAGTTTTTTTGCCACTGTATAGTCCCTGTAGAACTCAACTTGACAACCCATATATCTTCGAATCCTTTATTTTGAGTTAAATCGCAATCCGATGAAGTAGAAGTCCCTACCACAATAGAACCTCCATCATTAGTTTTTGCAATGCTAAAAGAATCTTCATCAAGGATTCCACCCAAAGATTTTTGCCATTGAATACTAGGTTGTGCAAGGAGTAATTGAAAATTGAATAGTGTAATTAATAACAGAATAATTTTTGTTTTCATTTTTTAAAGTTTTATGGTTGTTACAAAATTGACATTACAGATTTCTCCAATACTTTGATGGCAAAATTCGCGGCATTTTGTGCCATTACTTTATTTACAACTGCTATAGAGTGTAATTCAGACTCTAACAATTCCTTTTCATCTTCTAATCGCTTTTGAAAAAAAAATGTATCTATCTCGCCGTTTAACTTCATGCTGGCTAATAATTCAAGTCGACCTTTACAGTTGGTCAAATAGGTATTGGTAGTTTCTTTAACCAAATTCCAATCATCTTTTATACTTCCCTTTACTGCCTCTAGCATATTGGTAATTACTTCATTAATGTCGATACCCATAATTGTTTATTTAATAGTTTTTAATGCTTTTTCAGAAAATAATAGAGGAACATAGAAATCATTGATATAGCGCATATACAGTATGATTTCACCTTCTTTAAGTATCACTTTTTCACGATGTTCTTGTTTATATTGCAAAAAGTTATCTTTAAGTTTATTAATCATTATCAAAAAGTCAGTATTCTTTTCTCTATTGCTAATCTGAAAATAAATAGAGTTGATATTACTTTCTATTTCTATATATTCTTTTTCGAAATCGCTATAAGTTCTTTTTCCTTCGGGTTTTGACAAGAGAGTTAAATACAGTTTCTCATTTATCTTTTGAGTTTCTATAATTTGCTTTTCGATGTTTTCGCTGTAGCTAGGTGCTAGTTGAATTGTCATACAACTAGATAAAGTCACTAATAATAATGCAGTAAACGATAAGGCTTTCAATCTCATGGTTTTATAGTTTTAATTAAACAAATTCACCTGTCTTGGCATCATATTTCTTTGATAACAATCCTTGTTGTTGCAGACGTTTTATGGTATTTCTAACAGTTATAATTCTGCTTTGATAATTGGTGTTTCCAATTGTACATAGATTAACAAAAGCTTTATAATAATCCCCTTTGGTATCAAGCGCGGCAGCTATTCTCTTATTGCTTGAACGACCTTGATGTCTAATATCACATATCATTAAACAAACTTCGGCAGGAGCATTGTCTAAATTGAAACGCTCATGATAAGATTTCATGTTATTTTTAAATAGAGTAGTAGCTACTTCAACCTGCAAATTTCTATGACCTATATCATTACTTGCCCAGTGAACTAATCTAGCAGAACATAGTAACTCTTGATTTTCTATATCATTTGTAGTAGGGTTAAGATAATCCATGAAATGCTGAGATGATAAATTATTCTCTAACTCTGAAAGTATTCCACTAGTTGATAGGTAGTAAATTCGATTATCTTTCAATACCAATTTTGGAAAGTAATTCTTGGCATTAGTCAATTGCAATAATCTTTTGAAAAACACTATGAAATCGCCATTAGGCACATGCGCTGCATACTGCATAAAACCAAAAGTAAATTTTGCTCTGTCATAAGTATTTAAACATTTAAAAGAACCTTTACTTTCCGCCATAGCGGTTGGGTAGATGAAGTAAGACCAAAAACCATATTTGCTTATATAGTCTTCGGGCTTATAGATTTGCCCTTCAGCTAAGCTGGTATTAAACAATCCTAAGTTCCCCTCATAATAAGTTTTATAACCAATAATAAACTTTGGATCACTACCACCGGATAATTTTGCGCTATAAGTTGTTCTACCAGTAGATAAAACATTGCTTGTTATAGTAAAATCAAATGCCATACACGTTTTAAATTTCAGATATTAAATTTCTAAAACTAACGGTAAGTATAACATCAAGCAATACGTGTAAATACGTATTTTTTAATAAGAGAAAGGACTAAAGTTTTGAGGTTTTTATTTGAAAATTTAAATAAATCATACAGTAAGTTTTTTATGAAAACTATGGATGTTTATTGTATGTATTTTAATGACTATACAGTGTATGATTAAATTTGCTCTAATTCAATAATTTTATTTTTAAGTGCATACAAAACAACGCCTATAAAATTTTTAGATTGAGTTTTTTCCATAATATGGTTGCGGTGCTTTTCCACAGTTCGATTACTAATATTGAGTACATCGGCAATTTCCTTACTGCATTTTTCTAGTGTTGCCAATTTGATAATCTCGATTTCTTTAGGTGTCAAATGTACTGATTGTGAATCTGAAAAAACAGGTCGCTTTTTATTCCACAATAAGGCTTCTCTTATAACCGAACTCAAAGCCATATCAAAACAATAATCTTTATCCATTACATTTTGAATAGCGTTTTCAAGCATTTCTGGCGAAGTGTTTTTAGTGAAATAACCATTCGCACCCATCTCCATTACTTGATGTACTGCTTCTTTCGAAGTGAGTTGTGATAATATAATAATCTTAAGAGAAGGATCAATTAATTTTGCTTGTTTGCACACATCAAAACCATGCACTATGGGCATTTCTAAATCCAACAATAATACATCAATATCATATTCCATCAAATATTTTAAAAAAGCCAAACCATTATGCGTATCATATTCTACCGAGACACCTTCAAAAGAATCCAATAACAGCGATAAACTTTTTCTAAACAGCTGATGGTCGTCAACTAAAGCAACTTTTGTCATAATTAATCAGATAAAGAAATAATGTAATAATTGCCTTTTTCAATATTTTTTTGCTCCAGTTGAGCAGCTACACTTTGCAAGCGTGATTTGATATTTTTAAGCCCTGTCCCTTTAGCGTGTCTATATGCCGTTATAAAATCAAAAGGAATACCATCATCTATAAGTTCAAAACATACACCCGTAGGGGTACAACTCAATCGAGCAACACAATAAGTAATAGAACCATGTTTTAGCATATTCGAAGTCAATTCTTGAACCACACGAAACAACTCATAAGAAATCTTATCAGAAACCAAATTATCCTCCAGATTTAAGTCAATCTTAAAATCTTTACCTGTCGAAGCACTCAACTGCTCAAAATAATCTCGCAAAGCCAAATTAAATCCAGATGTTTCAAGCAAAGGAGGCATCAATTGATAAGAAATCAAACGTGTATTCTCAATAGCTTTTTCCAAAGAGGATTTTATGGCTTCCAATAACTCCGGAGTTTCTGTAGTTCGATTTTTTTTAGAAAATAAAAGAACATAATTCCTAATAGCATTCAAATCACTCTGTATCGCATCATGCAAATCTTTTGCAATTCGTTTACGTTCCTTCTTCTCACTTTTCAAGGCAGTTTTCAATAACAACTCTGCCTCTTTCTTCTTGATTTTAGTCAAATGCCGTTGGTAAAACAAAACCATAAATAGTAAACATAATGCTAAAAAAAACATCAAAAATGTTCCAATGAAAAATATCGATTTTACCTCGTTCGTGCCATCCATAAACCAACAAGCAATAATGTTCGCAAAACAAAATTTAAAAGTATATTCAACAACCAATACGATTGAAATGTACTAGAATCTAATTTGTATAAATGATTACTAAGTAAAAATAAAAATAAGGTACCACAATAATATAAAACGAAACCCGAAATAAAATAAAAGGCACTATTATCTAAGAGGTTTTCTATGTAGGCATCAATTATTAATTTTCTAAACCATATAATTGTAAAGAAAAGAATAAACATGGTAAGAACTATATCTATATAAGAAGTGATAATAAAAAAATCTTCAATTTTGAAATTTAAACTTAAATACAAACAAAACCCCAAAAAAAGAAATAAGGCAAGTAAAAACAGTTTCAAAAATTGTTTTTGTAGAATTTCAAAGTAAAAATAATAGATACATAAAAAAGCTAATACCTCGAAAAAAACAAACCAATAAGAAACATTCCATTCTAAAACAAGTGTGCCAAAAAATTCATACACACTCGATACAAATGTCAAGGTAATAAACGGAATTATAGGTTTTAGTTCTCTAGTATTTTTGCTCTTTGCAATAAAATAGTAGAGTAAAGGAATTATGCCAAAAATAATTACAAAATACAATAAAAACATAACAGCTGTATAGAAGAAAACCTATCTGTAATAAGATAGGTTTTACTCAAAATTAATATTTTTTTTTAAACTAATCCAACTTTAGGATTGGGACATGCTGGAGGACATGTGGCCATTCTATCATAAATTATGCCATTTTTCAAGATATCCTCTTCCTCTTTGTTAACACCTACCAAAACCAAACTTATTTTTTGTGCTTCTTCTTCATAGCCATTATAAATACGAATCCCTATACATCCTTCTTGTTCCAATATTTTTTTTACATTATCGCCTCCTATAAAAGACGATACTGTTTGATTAGGGAATTTTTCGGCAAATAGGGCAATCATTTTCTTTGCCTCTTCTTCAGAAATAATACTACCTGTGGTTGGGTCTAAATTCATAATTGAATGTGATTTTAAAAATTAATAAAACAAAAATAAGTGGTGCTTCCATGTATAAAAATACGTGTTTATACGTATATAAAATTATAATTAATAAAAGCGTAAAACAAATGAATAGGAGTAATAACAAGTATAATTATACGTATAAATACGGATTGTAATTACAAAGCATTTGAGACAACTTTGTGTCATTATGTAAATTATAATTACGAAGTGAAAAAATACTACCTATATAACGGTCAAGAAAACAGTGGTCCATTCGATAAGGAAGAACTCAGAGTACAAAAAATAAACAAAGAGACTCTAGTTTGGTCTGAAGATTGGAACGAATGGAAAAAAGCTGGTGAAATTGACGAATTAAAAATTACACTATTAAGTTTTCCATCTCCTCCAAATTACAATTTCAACAGTAGTCAAATAGTTTCCGAAAAATTCAATTTTATCAAATACCTTGTTATAACAATAAGTCTATTGGTTTTTTTAACCATCGCGGGTAAAGTAATTTCAGAATACAACACCAATCCTGACAATCCAAATCTTGAAAGCGATACCTTCAAAATGCATAGTAGAAACAACATTACTAACCTAATTCAAGTAACTACTAACCAATATACAGTAAGCACTTTTGAAGGCATTTCAAATCTAGATGTAATCGTAACCAACAATACCAATTATACCCTAGATCAAGTTACGGTTGCAATAGACTACATTAAAAAGAATGGAGGGATTTACAGAACAGAAAACCTAACATTCAACAACATCCCTGCCAAGCAAAACATTTCATTATCGGCACCAAATAGCAAAAGAGGATTAGCTGTAAAGCTAACCATGCAAACCATAACTGCATTAGAGTTAAGTCTATGCTACGAGTATAAAAACACACCCGCGGTTGGCAACCCAGACCCATATAATTGCAATCAATATGAAAAAAACAATCCTGCTCACTTCAATACTAATAATGGTATCAATAGGAGCCTCTATCTACAAGAACGCCGGTAGAAAATGCACCGGTTCAAAAAATTGCAGCGCCTGCACAAACTGCAAATACTGTAAACACTGCGCTAAAAATGGCGGGAGTTGCGGTGTGTGTGGGTAAATTAAAAGTAAAGAAACACAATTGAAATAAAAAGTAATTAAACTAAAAGTATGGCAAATTTTACAGCAGATGATTTAAAAAACAAAGATTATTCTCAGACAGCTGATGGAGGTGATAATCCAAAATACATTGGATTTCTAGATAGAAATAAAGTTGATAAAAGTGAGGAATATGAAGTTATATATTTCTGTAATAAATTTTTAGAAAAATATGATAATCCTCAAACAAAAGAGAGTTTTCAAAAAGTTGAGAAGTTATTGCGTCATTCAAATTTGAAATCAGAAGACAACAGACAAAATTTAATTAATTGGATAGTTAAAAATTGGAATTTAAAATAGTGGTTTATATCCTAACTCACGATTCTCATCGAGCAGGAACAAAATAAAAGCATAATCAAATAAAATACACATGAACACACAAGGAATCAAACCAGGACCAAAAAGAACAGCAACATCAACAGGAAAACCCGATCAACGTCAACGTGATAACAAAAATACGCCAGGCAATACGCCATCATTAAAACCTTCAAAATCATCACCTAAAAAATAGAATAAATTCACTATCAGCAAAACATAAAGTATTATATAAGATTGTTCTTATTTAGTAGTTAGTAGTAATAATTCAATGTAAATGTTAAATAAAATACTATGGCGAAAGGACTTGTAGGAGGAATGACTGATTATTCACATCAATCGTTTAACGACATAATTTCTGACTTGGAAAGTGAGAAAGAAAATACTATAGCCTTCATCAAAATGATTGAAGAAGGAATCGAAAAAGCAAATGAAAATAAATATTGGGACAATAAAGTTCCTTATGATTTTAAATCTATTGTTGCTTATAGTGTAAAACATTATAGGACAACTGTGACTGAACTAAGCGAAATTGTTGAAGAAATAAAAAATGAAGTTCAAGAGCACCATTTTAAAAGATTACAAAGAATATCAAAAGTTGCAAATGAAATAAATAGTGAAATAGGACAAGTTTGGAATCGAAAATACGATGATAAAATAAAAGATTATGGAGAAAAAAAATTTCTACATGTAGAACAAGTATACGGTGACACTAGAGATATGGCAGTAAACTTACTTGATATTTCAAATATAGCATCAAGATTAAAGGATTATATCGGTAAAAACAATAATATGGGAAATAAAAACAAACTTGGAGATCTATCAAATAATACGTTTAATGGTTATACAACTATAATAGTAGGTGATAATAACAACGTAACTTATACAATTACTGAAGGAAGTTTTTATTCCTTAAAAGATATGCTTTCAAAAAATGGGGTATCAAGCGAGGATATTTCAGAATTAAAAATGATTTTAGAAAGTGAAAAGCCTAATAATGTGAAAAAAATATTTGGAAATCAAACAAATGGTTGGGTTTCCAAAATGATTTCAAAATCTTTAGATGGTAGTTGGTCAATTGGAATCGGTGCAGCTGGTAAATTATTAGCAGACGGAATAAAGGCATATTATGGCTGGCATAATTAAATTATGATTACTACTGCTACTGCTATCGTTATTGGATACGGTTCAGCGCTAACCAGCAATTCCCGTCAGTTAGTATAAAGGAAAATAGAACTAACAGACAGCTAAGAACTTTTAAAAGGTTATTAATCATTGATGTCTATATACTAGTTAACTGCAGGGTTGGACAGACCATAAAAAATTACCTTGACAAATACTTATGAGGTCTTTAAAAGTCTTAAGGACGGACAGAGAAATTTATTAAGAGAATTAAAATAATTAAGATTGAGCAACAACTTTAAATAATCAACGACTTTAAATAATGACATTAACAGAAATTACGAAAATAGTTTTAGGTTTTATTGCAGCCATTGGTGGTGGTGGTTTAATTGTATTAGGGCTTTCCAACTATTTTGGACAATTCCTTGCAAAACGCTACGAAGAAAAAATAAAAGCGAAATTTCAAAATGAAATTAATGAATATCAAAGTCAACTTGATATTCTTAAGCAATCAACCATTCGTTATTCAGATAAACAATTTGAACATTACAGTAAATTATGGTCGAGTTTGTATGATTTAAAACTTCTAGCAGACGACCTTTGGCAACAAGCAACACCAGCAAGACTTGAAAAGTTTTCAAGACAATTAAGAAATACAAAAACTGAAATTGAAAGGGCTTCATTATTTATTGAACAAAATCATTATAAAGAACTGTCTGAAACTATCAAGTTCTTCTCTAAATATCAAATTGGTAAATCAGACCTAATCAACTATAGACAAGTAAATAATTTTGACGATTATAACATTGAAAAAATGATAGCTGACAACGGAGCAAAAAAAGCTGCGTTTGAAACTTTAATTTTAGCAGTAAAAGCAGATCTTAAAAATCAAATTGGCGGACATTGAAATCTTTTTAAAAGAATTAACTTGATAAATAGCCCAGCAGCAAACATGTATTTGGCGCATCGCTCAAGCGCAAATTACCATCAAGTAGTAACTATCAAACCTAGCTCATCCGCTCTCCAAAGTTACCTGATTTAGTAGAATTAATCGACAATTCATATCACATAACCGACAACCGACAACTCATAACTGACGACCCATAACAGACAACCCACAACCCACAACTCCCTTGAACCCAAAACACAACATACTATTAAACCAACTCAACGAGCAACTCAACTTCGTTGATTTAGAAATAGACAACCAGATCAAGAAGTGCGAACAAGCCATTACCCTAATTCTAAAATCCATAAACGAGCTTAAAAAAACCACCACCAAAACCAATTTTAAAACACAAAGCGAAGAAGTTCAATTCTTTAAAGAAATTAAACCACAGTTTACCTCCAAACTCATTTATTTCAATCGGGTGTATAAAATAGAAATGAAAAAACCCAATGGCGGAAACAGAATTCTAAAAAAATACTACAACAACGAGTTACTAAAACTCAAAGCTTTTTTTGATAACGAATTAGAGTTTTACCAATACTACCGTTCAGGGAGTACCTATTTGGACTATAAATACTTCTTACGAGGAAAGTTTGATATTAAATTGGCCTTAGATTCCTATTATTTTGAAACAGACTCCTCGTTTGCAACCTCCCACGATTTCAAGGTAGCTACCATATTAGCCAATGATCTAATCCAGTTGTATATAGAAAATCAATTACTCATGTTAGACAATCAAGAAAATACTGAAAAATCACAACGCAAACCCAACGTAAAAATGACCTGGACAGGCTCAAAAGTAGCCTTAGTTGAACTGATGTATGCACTCCACACTGAAGGAGTTTTCAATAATGGGGCTGCAGATTTAAAAGAAATAGCCGAATATTTTGAACATATTTTTGAAATTGATTTAGGGCAATACCGTCGTGTATTCCTTGAAATCAGGGCTAGAAAGAGTGATAAAACAAAATTTATCACCACACTTAACGACAATCTTTTAAAAAGAATGGAAAACTCAGATGAGATAATTTAAATAAAAATCATTCACAACACGACCTCCGTTGTGAAAGAAAAACTTTCAAACACTTCAAATTTGTACCATAACAATTTAAAATATACGTTATGGCAATTGAAGTTATCACTCGCGAAGACTTAAACGAATTCAGAAGTCTTCTTATCAATGATTTAAAAGAAATCATTCAATCCAAACCACAACAAGTTAAGCAATGGCTGAAGTCTAATGAAGTACGAAAGTTGCTTAACATTTCTCCTGGTACACTTCAAAATCTCCGAATTAATGGCACTTTGACTTTTACAAAGATTGGGGGTATTATGTATTACAACTATTCAGATATTGAAAAAGTTTTGAAAGGTAATACAAGAAAAAATACAATATCGATTTCTAAGTAATGTATTTCTTAAGTATGAATTACATTAAACACCTCACGGGTTTCTTCAATTGTATTGTCAATGAACAAACAATTTACCCAACCCACATTAGCTTGTATTTGGCGTTATTTCAACGTTGGAATATTAATCGTTTTAAGAATCCAATTGCAATTTCAAGGGATGAGATCATGAAATCTAGTAGGATTGCTTCAAAAGCAACTTATCACAAATGCATTAAGGAATTGCAATTTCTTGGATTTATCGAGTATCTGCCATCCTACAATCCTTATTCGGGAACCGAAATTGTAATGCACAATCTATCGGACGGCAATATCCAAAAAGCTAGTTCAATCATTGAACGAACCAGTTTATTAATTAACCCGCCTAATAGGCAGGCTAGAGAACAAGTTAATGAACCGCATATATATAATAATAAACAAACATTTAAAAACAATAAAAACATATCTATTGAAAGCAATTTTGAAGATTCAATTGAAGAAGAATTTTTAAAAACTGGTTATAAAGAAAAAAAAAGTTCCGCGAAAAAAAAAGAAAGTCCAAGTTTAGAGATTGTCAAGGAATATTTCAAAAATCAGGAATACTCTGAGATTGAAGCCGAACGATTTTTTAATTATTATACAAGTACTGGTTGGCTTGTTGGTGGTAAAACAAAGATGAAAGATTGGAATGCTGCTGCAAGAAACTGGATGCTTACAACTTCTAAATTCAGTGTCAATTTACCATCAACAAAAAAAGAAACAAGAGCCAATAATTTACAAACTAATCAAGACAAGGATTATGCAGAACCATTATAAAATAATCAACAATGAATTTACAGTACAATTATCCGGAAATTCTAGCTTGGTTGGAACAGAAAGGAAAACAAGACTATGGTGAAAAATTTCATTTTAATGAACAGGATATTCCGAACATCACAAAACTTGTAGCTTATTTTCTGAATGATGAAACAAAAACGAATCAGTTCAGTATCGACTTGACCAAAGGGATTTTATTATCAGGACCTGTAGGCTGTGGAAAGACAACTTTAATGACTTTGATGAAATATGTTACCAAACCAAACAACAGATTTTATTTAAAGACTTGTAGGGATATAAGTTTTGAATTCATAAAAGATGGTTATGAAATTATACACCGATACAGTCGAGGAAGTTATTCTCAAGCTGAGTATAAGAATTATTGCTTTGATGATTTAGGGGTTGAGCAAAACTTGAAGTACTACGGAAATGAATGCAATGTAATGGCCGAAATCATCCTTTCCCGTTATGATCTATTTGTTGCAAGAAAAGTGCAAACGCATTTAACAACTAATCTTTCGGCTTCAGAATTAGAAACAGCTTACGGAAATCGAATCAGGTCAAGACTTAGAGGAATGCTGAACCTCATTTCATTTGATAAAAATACAGCAGATAAACGCTAATTATTTTACTAAAATGAAAATTACCATAAAGAAAATCAAGAAAATAGACATTGAGATAATACAATCTGAATTGCTGAAATTCATCCGGTATAAGGTTGACAATATTGCCCATTGTAAGGATTATGAAAGGTATTGCAATGATATAGTAGTGATTGACACATTGCAATGCATGTTCTATTTGTTTAGGAAAAAAATTGAAAGTAATAGGACTATCTCCAATATTTCATTAAGTCCAACACAATCGGTCATTTTACTGTATTGCTGCCAATGGGAAAGGATCGAAAGAAGCCGGGAACAGCGAATTGCTTTGCAATTAATCTCGGATTCCATTCACCAAAAATTAACCAATATCAACTAATTATGAAAGTAAAAAATCGCTTCAAAATAATATATCTTAACTTATTTGCTCTTCTAATTTGCTTCACAATTATGATAACTGCACCATTGCAATTCATTGATTTTATAATTTTTGGTAAAAACAGAATATTGAAATATTTTGAAGATAAAATCTTTAAAATATTGTTTATGATCAATGACTTGAGAAAAAATGTTTAATCTTAAATAGTGGATAAATGAGCAAGGTAAATAAGAAACATCTTCCGCATTCTGTAACCAAATCGGAGCTAATTGAAATGTATTGTAACCAATTCAGTGAAGCCAAAATAAGGAATCAAATCAATGAAATTCTTAAAGAAAAGAAAATCTCAAAAGATGTTAAAATGATTCCACATATAGAGTTCATGGAGTTCGTCGAAACTTACGGATTACCCAAAGGTTATCGTTATGAGGACGACGATTGATGAAATAAAATAAAATTGCAATGTTACCTGACAATACTTTATAATACCTAAGAAATCTTTACAATACCTTTCAATACCTTTCAATACCTCTCCATACTTCAGGGCGAGGTTTTTTTATTTCCAACATTTGCTCATGAATGCTAGGAAATGAAAATGACCAAAGATGAAATCAACCTAATTCTAAAACGAAGGATAAACAACGGAGACGAGTTTAACCATTTGATTGAAAAACCGAAAGGGGAAAAAGTAAAACTTAAATCTGGTGATACTTTTTACTCGGTCAAGATGATTAAAGTATGGATAGAGACTTTCTATAAACAGGTTGCTAAATTGTCACTTTTACTAAAAGGCAAAACGATTAAAGAAACCTGTGATAAGATTCACTATTTCCTGTATTACGACATTCAATATCAAGCTGATGGAGTTACTCAGAATTTAAGGAGTCCAGCTAATAGTTGGTTTAATCGAAGGGAAGGAATTGACTGTAAAAGCTATTCGATTTTTGCCAGTTCGGTTTTGATGAATTTAGGGATCAAACATTATATCCGGCAAATCAAACAGCCAAAGTTTAACCCCAAGCTGTTTACTCATGTTTATGTTGTTGTCCCGGAGAATCAAGCAAGTGGAAACTTAAATGATGGGCATTTTATCATTGACGGCACAATACAAAGTAATAAAGAGCCAAGTTATACGGAGAAAAAAGATGTTTTTATGGATCATAAGCTACCCCATATCGGACTGAATTGTCCCATGCCCAAAAAAAGGAACTGGTATGTTACAAAGACACCTTCTTCAAAAACATATGAGTTATATGACTTTGCTAGGAATGCTGAACAAGCGAAAAACATGTTGGCTTCACTAGAAAATCATGCAGTTGCCCATAAGTCCACTAGTCAGGGTGGAGCCTATAACATTTATGTAAAAAGTAATAGTGTATTCGGAAGCAAAAGAGGCCTGAAAGGCGCTGCTAAAACAGGGCAAAAAGCAAAAAAAGGATTTCCATTTTAAATACGAAAACATGATAATATTAGAAGAACAAACCGGATTAAATGCAGGATTAAATCGAGGGTTAAAGATTGGCAAGTTTATTAAAAAGAATGTACGACTTAAGAATGTTTCCATTAAAAATGCTATTAAGGTTGGGAAAGCAGTGGCTCCTATTGCATCAGCAGCAATAACATTCGTTCCGGGCGGAGGCATAGCTAGTAAGTTGATGAACAGTAAATTAGGCAAAATATTCACTGAAGTAAAAAACGGGAAAGCAGTGAAATTTGCAACAAAGATTGCCAATAGCAAAGTTGGAAAGTTTGCATTAAATAATGTAGTTAAACCAACTGTCAATAATGCTTTTGCTAATAATCAAATGGAAAATTCTGAGCCAGTTGAACTGATGACAAATGCAACTCCGACACCAGCCCAATTAGAGACAATTGCGCAAACTAAAGGAGTTCCGGCGGAATCCTTAACTACAGGCACACCAACTGGCGAAGGAGTTCCAAATGATTCACAGTTAGAAACGCTCGCCAATGTTAAAGACATCCCAGTGGATAATTTAAAAGAGGAAGCTTCAGTGCAAAGAGAAGTAAATAAAATTGAAAGCGGATCATCTGAAAAACCAAATTACATCATTCCAATTGTTATTGGTGTTGGGGCCGTTGGAGCGATTCTCTTAGTAACAAGTTCAAAAAGTAATTAATAACAACAGACATGAAACAAGAATTAATAACAATCAGTTCAGCGGTTGTTCTAGGTGCACTCTCCAGAGGACTTACAAGAACAATGACTGAAAAATCATCAAATACTGTCAAAGGTGTTGTGAACGGTGTTGTTGCCGTTGGTACTGGATTTCTAGCTATAAAAGTCAATGGTAACGATACCAAGAGCTCGCTAATGAGAGGTTCAGCAATTGGGGTTTCAATAGCGCATGGATTAGAATTAGTGAAAAACATTTTTTCATCCGAAAAAATAGCTGCTAAACTAAATCCTGAAGCTACAATGGGGAGATTTCTACAAAAAGCAGCTGGTCTCTCAGGTGCTGTAAATGCCTTAAATGGTTATATCGATGCTTATGGAAACTATCATGAGGATGGTTTAGGTGGATATATCGATATCAATGGAAACTATATAGAAAATGGATTAAATGGATATGATGAGGAAGGTCTTGCGGGCTATATTGATGCAAATGGCAACTATATTGAAAATGGTCTAGGAGTTTCAGAAGAAGGCTTAGCAGGATCAGAAAATGAAGGATTGGGTGCATATGAAGATGATGGACTTGGTGCCTACATGGATGAAAACGGAAACTACATTCTCTAATAAAAACAAAATTAAAATTTAATAAAAATGGAAAATAGAAATCCTCAGTTGCAAAGAGCTATTAAAGTTTTAGGTGCAAGACAGCGTCAAATTTCTCACGTAGCAACAGCACAGGCTACAAAATTGGTTGACAAAACATTCTATCTCAATGTCCGTGTTGATGGAATGAGCGGGATCAATGAACTTGTTGATGCCAACACAAAAAAAGTGGTTGGGATTACCAATTTAGATGGTAATCAATTAAACTCTGGGCGTGATGTAGTAATTGATGCTATACGAGTTCAATACACTACAAGAGGTGAAAAGATAGAAAATGCAGATTGGCAAAGCAGAGACACGTTACCGGCAGAGCTTCAAAATGCAGAATTGCGATTGATTCAAACCAATGATATGTTGATTGATTTGCCTCTGACAGATGTGCAGAATTTCATACAAGACGATTACCGTCCTATCGCTACCACGCCACTTTTAAGAGCAAAAGAAGAGTTTAAACTTGAATTGGAATTCCCTAAAGGTGTTACTGTACCAGCAGGGAAACCTTTATTCTTGAGACTTGAGTTCAGAATTACTGAGGCTAAGAAGTAATCAAATCTCTAAATCGAAGGTATGAGACAAATTCAATATGTGGTAAAAGCTCTTATAAATCCAGGTGAGTTAAACACATCTATCAATTTTAAATTACCTAGTGGCTTTACAACCGGGGCTGCACTTTACACCAATGGAGTAGAGAAGAACACAAATGCAATGGCGACTATCGAAATGAAAGATGACAATAGTATTGCAATTGCTCCCTCGGTTCACATTGATAATTGGAGACAGTCAAATGGTGGTGAATATGAAAAAAGTTTCAAGCCGATGAATTTCGATACGGGCAATAAGGATTATTCATTGATTTTTTCACTAGATGAGAAACTTCAAGGTGATATTCCTTTGAAATTCCATGTCATTTTTCTTTACAACAATAATGTAGAAAAAATGTAACATGTTCGTAGAGTCTTCATTTATTACAAGAGAATTCAGAGAGGAACAAATTCCAATTCTAGAAAATGTCACATCACTTTCAGTTCTGAATAATGGCAATAGTATTGCAATTATCAATGGGATTAAAATTTACCCCACTCAAAAGCAGATTTTGATTGTTCCAGACGGTACATTTTCTAGAGTTCAATTAGAAGTTTTCTATATACCTAAAGATGTAAAAGTTGACTATAGGTTGGTTAACAAAATACTACTCATTTACAAGAAACTAATGTAATAATGAAACGATTTGATGATTTAATAGAAAAGCTCAATAGCGATAAATTTTGTGCTGTTACGATCATCGATAAGAGCAGTTCTAAAACAATCTATCGAAATATTACTCATGAATTAATTAAAAGTGAGTATGGATCCTCGGAAGAATTTTTTGAGAAGATTTATGCTGAAGGCTATACGAAAATAGTCATTCAAGAAAAGCGAAAAAATGGAATCAATGCTTTCAAAATAGAAGGAGAACCTTTTGAAGTGACTTTTGGTGAATCGAAATTGATCGGAGGTCAAAATGAACCCATGCAAGAAGTCAAAAAAAAGAAAAAGAAGAAAAAAAGCGGACTGATGGGATTAGGAATCGCTGAAATTTTTGATTTAAAACTTCAAGCACATGATCGTTCAGAACTGGCAAGAAAGCTTGAGGAATCAGAAAGAATGAATCGAGAATTACGAGCAAAAAACGAGGAGTTAAATGAGGAACGTCTTCAGCGGAAATACACTAAAGAAAGCAATGATAGTCTGAACAATATGCTGTTGGGAGTTGTAAAACAAGCACCGCTTATTTTAAAAGGTTTTGGTTTTAATGTTCCCACAGAAAGTACCGGTTTAGCGATTGTTTCGCCTTATGAATTAGATGATGAAAATCCCTCTGATATCAAGAAATCATTTATAGAGATTTTAAAAACTCTTGATGATGATACTATTTCATTGCTTTTAGTCATTTATCAAAAGATCAACGAGAAGTCTGAAACAAACCTCTTTTCACAAGAATTATTTGGATTACTTCAAAAATATCAAATGTTAGTATGAGTATAATAACTGTAAAAACTAAAGAGTCAAATCCATTCAAAGTTCAGAAAAAGGCAAAGCTTATTCAAGAATTGACTGATTTAGACAATAGAGTTCTGGAAAAATTAGTGGAATTAAAGAAATCTAAAAAAGCAATTGCAATGGTTACTCACCCCGAAAGTTGGCAAACGATCAAAGAGTTTATAATGTAAATCCAGGTGTAGATGTTGCTCCAACTTAAGAAAGTAAAGTTTAAAACAGGAATGGTAAAATTATCCAACTATTGGGTAAACCCTTTAGAAAGCTAAAAATGAAATTCTTGAAATTAACTTAAAATCGGGAGCAATGCTACAGTCAACAGTAATATGAAAGTAAAAGGTTTACAAAATCCGGCAATTATAGCTGCTGCATCAACTCCACAAGGGCAAAAAGCAATTGCCAATACTCTTGAAAATGCTAATGCAAGTGTAAATGCAACTTTTTCAATTGTAAAAGGTGTTTTAAAGACTGGTCTTTTTTTTGGTATTGGTTACTATGTCTACAAGAAGATTTTTAATGGTTTTTCACCACTTAAAGAAAATAAAAGAGATCGACCTAGTAATATATCCAGTGGAATGGCCAAGAATAAAGCCGATGCAATTTACAGTGCAATGTATGGAATGGGAAACGGATTTAAGTCGGTGAAACAAAATCTTATGGGAATCAATGCGAATGGTTTTGTTAGGATTCATAATGCTTTCGGACTCAGAAAAGGGATCAACCCTTTATCAAAGAAAATGAACTTAATAGAGTGGTTTAATGATCAGTTCAGTCAAAATGAACTGATGGAATTACGCTTTATCCTTCCCAACTTCTTTTAGTTATGGATAGTTCAAAATTACTACCAATCTCGGTTGCATTAGCGGGATTAGGCATATTGGTTATTGCTGTTTCTCAAGCAAAAAAAGACAAAAATGGCAATGCTTATTTAAATCAAGGAATGAGCACCGAAAGTTTTAATGCCAAAGAAATTACAGAGGTTTTATATAATGCAATGAAAGAAGCCAATTTCACTAATACGGAGAAACGTAAAACCATTTTTACAACACTTACCGGAGTAAGTCAAGCACAATTCTCATGGGTTATCAAAGCATTTGGAAATCGGTATTACAATACCACTTCGGGTAACACTTATTTTGCTTTTTGGCAAACTCCATCAAAGCATCCTTTGAAGACCTGGCTTAAAGAAGAACTCAGTGAGAGCGACTATAATTTATTGAAATCGAACTACCCAAAATATTTGTAAAAATGACTACCGAAGATAAAATTTGGATTGGCGGAGGTATTGCTCTAGCTATTGGTGGAGGCATTTACTATTTCGTCCAAAAAAAGAAGAATGACGAAGATTTTATGCAAGAACCGGAAGCCGATTTAAGTGAGCTGCCAAAACCAAAAAGTCAATCTGTTCCGATTAAGATTCCCAAAGCAGCAACAACACCAATTGTTCCTGTAAAAATTGAGCAACCGAAACCTGAAAGGACAGTCGATACTTTTAATTATAGAATTGGACAGGAAGTTATGGCTTCAGGATTCAACGGAACGAAAACTTATGATGCCCGAAAAATGGCAGATGGAAATTATACTAGTGAAGGCATTCGAAAGGCAACATTTAAAAGAGGAGATAAAATCGGAAAAATCATTTGGGTAGGTAAAAGGCCTGATGGCACTTTTAGATATGTAGTACAACGAGATGGTAATTTTTTAAATGATATCTATTGGATTGCAGATCATAGTGTAATAAGCCCAATTGGTAAAATTTTACAAACGACTCCTGCAATCAATGACCCTTCAGGTAGTGATTTAAATAAAATACTTAAAAAAGGGAGCAAAGGAACTGAAGTGAGGCTACTGCAATCGCTACTCAAAGTGACTGTTGATGGAGATTTTGGCAGAAATACAGATAATGCCCTTTATACCCAAAAAGGAGTTAGGCAAATCAGACTTAAAGACTGGAAATAATGAATACGAATACAGGAATATTATTGGGTCTTGGCTTAGTCGGAGTATTGATTATTGCTTCCATGGGAAATGAAGATCAAGTTAAAGGTAAATCCAATGAAACTAAAGAACCGAAAATTGAACCTAAAAAAGTGCAATTGTAATGGATTTTTTATTGTCAAACAGTACACCGCTTTTGAAAGCGTTTAAGAAATATGCTATTAACACTCCGAAGAGGATTGCTCACTTTTTGGCACAACTTCATGAGGAAACTGGCGGATTCGTAAGACTTTCAGAAAACTTGAATTACTCTCCGACTGGACTAATTGAAACATTTGGCACAAATCAGATAACACCGGCACAAGCAAACAAATACGGAAGGACGGCAAATCGGAAAGCCAATCAGGAAGCTATAGCCAATATTGTATATGGCGGTGAATGGGGGAAAAAAAATTTAGGAAATACTCAAGTCGGCGATGGTTGGCGCTTTCGTGGTCGTGGATTGATACAATTGACAGGAAGAGCAAATTATCAGGCGTATAAAAACTATTCTAGAATAGATGTGGTAAGTAATCCCGATCTAGCCTCTAGACCAGATATTGCAATAGATATTGCAGGTTGGTTTTGGAGTGTTCGATATAGTCTAAATCCGATTGCTGATAATAATAACATTTCATCCATCACGAAAAAAATTAACGGCGCACTTACCAATTTTTCTGAAAGGGTCAAACAACTTAACTACTATTCAAGCTTTGATGTTTTTGGGGTAATAAAAAAAAAAGCGAAGCCGAGACGGATCAGCTAACCGAGTGAAACTAATCGTAGCGACTACAACCTTTTTAATCGGTTGCTCCATTTTAATCTATAAACTCAACAAAACATAATTCTATGATTCCAATTGAAACTTTATTAAACTATTTTCTGGGATCAACAACACTAATTTCAATATATATCGCTTGGCGTTCCCGCAATTCAGAATTAAAAAAGAACGAGGCTTCAGCACTTGAGGCAATCGATTCCATTTATACCAAAATGTCAATTGTAACTGATAAAAAGTTTGAGGAAATGCAAAGAATTATTGATGCCAATACTATTGAGATCAGTAATCTGAAAGAAGAGCTTCAGGAATATCGGGAAAAGTGTGCCGGTTGTCACAATAATAAGAATCATGAAAAGACAATTCCTTAATAGAATAATCTTGGCCGCAAGTATTTATTACGGTATCGATTTATTTCAAATTATTGAAGCATCAGAACTCCTTCTATTAAAATTAAAATATCAATTCAAAAAGACTGAACAATGAATAAAATATTCCAAATAATAATCCTGTTTTTCATTTTCTCACTCGTTATTACCTCTTGCTCTTCAGCCAAAAAGTTAACTAAGGAAGTTACCCTGATAGAAAATGAAATTAATAGAAACGACAGTATAAAAAACACGGTTGTCAATAAGGAAATCAACGATAAAATAATTACATCTGTGATTCAAAGTCAAACTGGAAATGCATCATTGGATAGTTTGGTAAACGCTAAAGTTGACGAAATTTTATCTAAGCTGAATACTTCTAAAAATTCAGGAGATAATAGCTATAATCTTATTTATGACAAGATAAAAAGACAGTTAGAATTCAATGCTAGAATTGCTCAGACTCAAGACGAGAAATTGGCAGTTCAGAATAATAATTCACGTTTAGTTTTTAGAGATAGGAAAATACCTGTTGAAATTATCAAACCACACTCAAAAATAGAAAAAACACTGCTTATTTTGGGAGTATTGTCACTTATCTATATCGGATTTAGAATTGTATTGTTTTTACGTAAAACGTCAGGTTTATGGGCATAAAGGTAAAACACATCATCATCGCCGGAGCAATTCTTGGTATTGGAGCTTTGTGGTATAACAATAAAATTAACAGATGGAAAGAAACCATGACTAAACTTAAAGCAGTGCCTACAGGACTTCGAAATTTTGACATCAACTTTAAGCGAATGCGCTTTAACCTGGATGTTACTCTGTATAATCCCACCAATGAAAGTTTTAACCCGGATGGGATCATTGCAGTTGTAAAACGAATTGTTCTCAAAGACAAATTAGCCAAAAAGTTTGCTACGATTACGGTAAATAGATCTTTTGTTTCTCTCCCTGCAAAAGGAAAATTTGAATTGAAAGATTTGATTGTAGAAATACCCATACTAGAGAACATTTCCAACTGGCAAAACCTATCAGAAATCAAAAGTATCAATGATATTCAGATTGAGACAATTTTAAGTGTAATGGGTAAAGAATATTCAATAATAAAATAGTTATGGATCTAGTAACCGAATTCAACAAACTTGATGGAAGAATCGTAAAAAGATCTGAACTTAGAAGGATTTTGACCAAAGCCAAAAGGCAAAACAACACAAGTATTGACAACCGTATATCCCAAGTATTAAGAATACATCAGGATAAGCTTTTTAGTATAGAGTTAACCGATTTGATTGAACCAATGGGCCTTACAGGTGCAGAGCAAAGAATCATATTACCAACGCTAGAATATATTTCTAAGGAAGATAGCGAGGGGCTAAATGGAGTTGCCCAAGATGATATCTACAGTTATATCACTGATTTGATTATCAATACTATCGAGAAGGTTGGCCATTTGCCTTGGCAAAAAGATTGGGTAGGTTCTGGTGCCGATGGTGCGGCCAAAAACTATGTAAGTAAAAAAGAATATACTGGGGCAAATTTCCTTTTGAATTTTGATGTCAAATTTGATGATGAAGGCAAGGGTTATTTGGTGCCAATTCAATTCAAACAACCCTATTACTTAACCTTTAATCAGATTAAAGATGAAGGGGCAAGTCTCAGAAAAGACAGTAAAGCCAGACGTGTGATTTACTACACGATGATATTCAGTTTTGATAACGGAACTTTACAGTTTAAGACCACAGACCGTGAAAAATTTGCCGATTTTGTGAGATCAAATGGACTTACCAAAGATGATTTGAAAAGATACTTACAGAAAATACCGGTTATAAAATATTACAATGTTTTTCGAGCAGATGATTGTACCGGTTTAAAATTCCCGGAAGCTGTTGGAAACAAAAAAGTAAATCCGATTGAGCAAGCGCAAAGCCTTATTGATGGTTATAAAGACCCGCCAACGTACACATTTGTTGGGGATAAAGCTTACTATCAACCGGCGACAGATAAACTAAATATGCCTAACATCAAAGCTTTCAAAAAAGAAGCTTCTTATTACTGTACTTATTTCCACGAGTTGACACATTCAACCGGAGCAAAAAAAAGATTGAACAGGGATATGACCGGAACTTTTGGAAGTAAACCTTATGCCTATGAAGAACTCATTGCAGAACTCGGAGCGGTTTTTATGTGTTCCGAATCTGGAATTTTATTTCAGACTAAAGAAAACTCGGCTAAGTATCTTAAAAATTGGAATACTGTTTTGGTGAACGAATTAGAAAATGATAACCGCTTTTTCTTGAAAGCTTCAGCGCAATCTCAAAAAGCGGTCAATTACATTTTAGGTATAAAAACTGAAAGTGAAGAGGTTGGAATAGTGAAGGAAGAAGTTAAAAAAGTAGCATCAAAAAAGCCAGTAAAGAAAAAAGTAAAACCTAAAGTTACTAGAGTGAAAAAAGCGGGGCTTTCTATTTCAATTGATGAAGGTAAAAATACTGAATCAAAGAAAAAAAGAACTGTGCCGTCAGTTGTAAAAATAAGAGAGAATCCAGCTTTTTCTAATCAGAATAAAAGCCTTAATGAGCTTGAAAAACTTGGTTTTATTTCAGCCAATTCAGCACCTCAAGAGGCTAAAGATATTTTTGTTTTGGGTGGTGAGATTGGAAAGTTTCTGCAAAAGCAACAGCCACATAAGGCTCTAATCCTTATAAAGGGTAACAAGCACAGTTCTAAATCGCAGTTGGCTATGCAGATAGCTAATGCTTTTGGAGAACAACAAACGCCAGTAGCTTATATCGATTATGAGCAAGGTGGAATTGAAAGTAAGGACACAGTAGATAGCATCAACAGAAATACTACCGAAACAGGGAGAAAATACATAGCTATAAAAGGTTATTTGGAAAATCCTTTTGAAGAATTACAAGGATTCTGCAAGGTGGTTAAAGTAATTATTGCTGACTCGGTTACAGATTTGAAAATTACAGCCGACCAGCTAAATTATTTGAGAATAAAATACCCGAAAATCATTTGGTGCTTTATCTCTCAAGTAAAAGAGAATGGAGCTATGTACGGCGGTAATAAAATGGCACATAATCCAACTTCAGTAATTCATTGTTCTTCGCATCCAGATCCAAAACAGCGGTTCGCTACACTAGAGAAAAACAGAGGTAATGACCTCACTTTAAAATATTCAATGTTTTATAAAAAAGTAGTCAACGAACCCAAAAAAAAGAAATTATCATTTAAAGTCAAATAATTAAATTTCAAAAACCATGTTAAGTAAAAAAACAAAAAAGAAAGTTAAAAAAAGAATCTCCGCAAAAAGGCTATGCAGTAGTATTATCAAACGAGAAGGCGTGAAAAAAGACGGAACACTAAAGAAAGGTTACCGCTATGTCAAAGGAGGAAAAGTGGTAAAAGCAAAAGCAAAAAAATAGGTTTTGATTTGGGTTGATTGGGAAAGCCGTGTTGCAGAAATGTAGCATGGTTTTTTTTAATATTAAAATAAATACAAGATTTTTAATTAAAACTTATGCGGATCATGAATATAGATTTTAATGTCATTATCTACTAATAAGAAAAGAGGCTTAAATGTAAAGACACTATCTCAAAAAGTGTGTAAGTTATAAATAACGGGGTTTGACTTTTTACTTAAAGTTGAACCCTTTTTTCAAATATAGTTAAGAACTGGTTGAGGATTAATCCCCAGTTTTGGATTGGCATCGACCATTTTTTGGTAGCCTCTC
>CANGUP010000026.1 GCA_947457105.1 Flavobacteriaceae bacterium | reverse complement strand
TATGGAAATCAATCAGTCAATAGAAGAAATTCAAAATTTTAAAGGAAAATATCCAAAACAACTTTGGTATTTGTTCTTTAGCGAAATGTGGGAACGTTTTTGTTTCTATGGAATGCGCGGAATGTTGGTGGTTTTTATGGTAAATCATCTAGCTATGGATGAAAAAACGGCTAATCTACAATATGGAGCAACGCAAGCATGGGTTTATGCTTTTACCTTTATAGGAGGATTATTTGCAGATAAAATTTTAGGATTAAGAAAATCACTCTTTTGGGGAGGAATTCTAATGATTATAGGAAGTGTAATTCTTGCCGTTGATCCAAAGAATTTTTTCTTTGTTGGATTAGGTTTTACAATTGTTGGAACTGGATTTTTCAAGCCAAATATTTCTTCAATGGTGGGACAATTATATAAAAATGATGATCCAAGAAGAGATGCAGGTTTTTCATTCTTTTATATGGGTGTAAATCTTGGAGCATTGATAGGAGGTTATATCTGTATTGCTGTAGCCGAAGGTTCAATGTGGCAAACCTTAGTTCCTGAAAATTTAAGATGGAATGTTGGCTTCGGATTTGCAGCAGTTGTAATGATTATTAGTTTACTAACATTTACTCAAACTCAAAAAAGTTTAGGGTCAATCGGTCTTTCTCCTTTAATGGATGTAGAAAAATCTAAGAAAAAAATTCTTGAAATTGCAACTTATTTAGGTTCACTTATTATTGTTCCAATTATCATAGTTATGGTTGCTAATACAAAGTATACCGATTATTTTATGATGTTTATAGGTCCAGCTTCTATTTTATATCTATTTTATGAAATGAAGAATTTTTCATCTGCGGAAAATAAAAAACTTTTAGCTGCTTTGGTTTTCATCATTTTCTCCATTTTCTTTTGGGCATTTTTCGAGCAAAGCGGTGGTTCATTAAGTTTATTTGCAGCAAACAATTTGAATAACGAAATCTTAGGAATAGAGTTAAGTCCAAATGGAGTTAATAATTCAGCTAATTCATTATTCGTAATCGGTTTTGCAGCATTAGTTGGATTAGTTTGGTTATGGATGGCAAAAAGAAAAATAGAACCTAATACAGTTATAAAATTTGGTTTAGCATTTATATTTCTTGCTGGTGGTTTTTGGATATTCTATTACACCAAATTCTTTGCCGATTTAAACGGAAGAACTTCTCTAGGAATTTTCACTTTTGGATGGTTCATTATCACTTTCGGAGAACTTTGTTTATCGCCAATCGGAATGTCAGCTATGACAAAATTATCGCCACAAAAAACACAAGCTGTAATTATGGGGATGTGGTTTTTAGCAAGCGCGTACGGTCAATATTTTGCCGGTTTACTTGGAGCCAATATAGCCGAAGCATCGGAAAACGCATCCAATTTAGATAAATTAAACGTATATGCTGATGGTTATTATCAATTAGGAATTTATGCTTTAGTCGCTGGATTAGTGTTAATCGCAATTTCACCATTTATTAGAAAACTAATGCAAGAAGTAAAGTAGCCGACATTTTTTGGTACTATTTTTGAATATATTTGTAAAAAAAAAGAAATGAAGAAATTATTTATAACATTATTACTTGTCGTTTCATCAATGACAATTCAAGCCCAAGAGAAATTAACTTGGCATACTAATATCGATGAAGCTATTGCAGTTTCAAAAACTGAAAACAAACCATTATTTTTGTTTTTTACAGGAAGTGACTGGTGCGGATGGTGTATTCGTTTGCAAAATGAGGTTTTTAAAACACCTGAGTTTATTGCGTGGGCAAAAGAAAATGTGGTTTTAGTTGAGCTTGATTTTCCAAGAAGAACACCACAATCTGATGCTTTAAAAATTCAAAATAGTCAATTGCAACAATTTTTTGCTATTCGAGGATATCCTTCAGTTAGAATTGCAAAAGCTGGTGCTCCGGTTGATGGTAAAACAAGTTTTGAGCTTCTAGGTGAAACTGGTTATTTAGCTGGTGGACCAACAGTTTGGTTAGATGGAGCCAATAAAATGGTTGACAAATTTGTTCCTTACACTGCAGAAGAACAAAAAGCAGCTAAAAAAGCTACCAAAAAGAAAAAAGCAACTAAGAAAAAAGCTTAGTTACAATTTATAGAATCCCTTTTCTGATGTATCATGAAAAGGGATTTTTTCTTTTCTACAAGTTTCTCGCCACACTTTGATATAGGTTTTATAATTGGTAGCATCGACAACAACTTGTTGAGGTTTCCATGATTGAAAGATACGCTCTAAGTTCACTTTTGGCGAATTTGTAAGTAATAGAATATCTGGTTTTTCTTCTTCAATAAAAACTGCACTACTATCTATTAAAAGAATTTTCTTGTCTTTGAAATAAAACAAGTTTGACAAAGCTTTTTTCTTTTCAATCTCACAAAAATTGGCAACTAAATAAGATTTTAAAGCAAGATTGTCGTCAGTTGTTTTTAGAATGCTATCGTTACTATAAAGCGTAACTTTATTTCCTTGTCTTTCAGTAATTATAGTTACTTTCTTTTTACTAAAAACAATAAATTCACTGTTCTTCTGACTGTCATATTTTGCATAAATTGTAACAAGTTGTAATCCAATAATGGCAATCATACTAAATGCCAATTTCTTGAAAGTCGGTTTTTTGAACCAAAGAATTATTCCGATGATGACTAAATACCAACACCACATCATGTAGGAGTTGAGCGATAAATCTTTAAATATAAAATCTTCAAACGATGCTACCCAAGAAATAATCTTGTTCAAAAGCCAAATGCTCCATTCTAACAATTTCATTAATGGAACCCAAACAACATTAAAAGCTGCAAGAATCATTACAATAACTCCAATGCCAAGAATTACACTCAAACCTGGAAGAATTACAATATTGGTAATAAAAAATAATCCTGGAAATTGATGAAAATAGTAAATGCTTAATGGAAATGTTCCTATTTGAGCAGCAAATGAAACAGTAATTATGTCCCAAAAATACTTGACGATTTTGTTTTCTGGAGTCCAAATAGAAGTTAGAAGCGGTTGCAACCAAACAATAAAAAATAAAGCAACATAACTCAATTGGAATCCAATATCAAAAAGAAAAGAAGGTTTTACCAATAAGATTAACAAAGCTGAAACCAGCAAAGTGTTATAAATATTGATGCTTCGTCTAAGAAACATTCCAATCGCAACAAAAGAAAACATTGTTACCGAACGAACAACAGATGGTGCTAATCCAGCTAATATTCCAAATATCCAAAGTGATAGAATGACAAGAACTAATTTAATAATTGAACCTCTTTTTGTATTTGGAATTGGAGTTAGTAAAAAGGTTACGAATAATAGAATACAACCAACATGCAAACCTGAAACTGATAAAACATGAACCGCACCAGCATATTGATAATCACGAATTACTTCTTGAGAAATATCTTGTTGTTGACCAAGAATTAAGGCGATTACAACGCTTAATTCGGTTTTATTAAAATTATTTTTTTCTAGATTCTGTATAATTCTATTACGAAGTTTACTTGCATAATGAGAAATGCTTTTGTCTACAATTGGATTAATTTTAATATCGGCTGTATCAGCATAAATTTGAGCATAGATTTGTTGATTTTCAAGGTACTTTCCATAGTCAAATTGGTTTGGATTGTTTGGTTTTCTATTTTTGTAGAAAGAACCATTAACCATTAAATGAGAACCAATTTCTACTGTGGGAAGCACACTATCTTTTCTGATATTTAAAATTATTTTACCATAACTTTTTTTACCATTCAATAGAATCATTTCGGCAACATAACGATCATTATTCAAATTATTTTTTAGTTTTTCTTTGATAATTAGTTCTGTAGAAATTTCATTTTCTGATTGGTCGATATGGTGTAAATAATGATTCTTATTCAACGTTTGATTACTAATAATCAAAGTAACCATTCCGATTATGAAAGAAGTAAAAAGTGCTACAAATCCAAATAAAGGTTTTTGAAATAAATCATTTTTATTTTTAAAATAGAAAAAAATCAAAGAAAAAACGCAAAGTAATAGTACTAAAAATAGCAATACCAAAATAGGTTTTGTAATTTGAGAAAAAATTATTCCAAACACAAAACAAAGCGTTATTCTTACCAAAGGGAATTGTAATACTTTCATTTCTATAAAAGTATGCAAAAAAGTATATTCCTACAAAAAAATAATTATTCTAAAATTCGATTAATTTGAACAAAGGATTTTCGGTAATAATCTTCGGTTATTGAAGAAATAATCACACCTTTTTTGGTAGACGAATGAACAAATTTTATATCATCGCGATTAACATCAACAATCAATCCAACATGATTAATTTGACTAGAACCACCAGTTTTGAAGAAAATTAAATCACCTTTTTGAGCGTTACTTTTAGTAATAATTTTTCCTTCTTTTGCCATTTCTTTTGAAGTTCTTGGAAGCGATAAATCATATTTTTTAAACGATGTAAATACTAATCCAGAACAATCGTAGCCAGCATTTGTAGTTCCTCCAAAACGATAAGGTGAACCAATTTTACTTGTAGCATCATCTATAACTTTTTCAGCTAGTTTGTTATTTGAACTTGTAGTCGACGAACTAGTTTTACAAGAAGAAACAATTAAAAGTAATGTGAAAAGTAGTAAGATTTTTTTCAAAACAATAGGACTTTATTATTTTTAAGGTTAAAAAGAGGCTAATATTATTTTAACGCGCTAACTATCAAATGAGCCGTTTTTTCGCTTGCTCCAATTCCACCCAGTTTTTGTTCTAAATCATCGTAATTTTTAAGTAACTGTTTTCTGTGGCTCTCTTCAAGAATTCTAGTCAACTCAATTTTAATTTTCTTAGAATTGCAATCTTCTTGAATCAATTCTGTTACTACTTCTTCATCCATTATTAAATTTACCAACGAAATATATTTTAAAGTAATAATTCGTTTTGCAATCTGATAAGAAATCCATCCACCTTTGTAGCAAACCACTTCCGGAACCTTGAAAAGAGCTGTTTCTAAAGTAGCTGTTCCAGAGGTAACTAATGCTGCATGAGAATTGCTTAATAAATCATAGGTTTTATTAGAAATGAACTTTATGTTTTTTCCATTTAAAAATTGCTCATAAAAAAAATACTCTTGACTTGGAGCGCCAGCAATCACAAATTGATATTCTGGAAAATCATCGACTACACTTAGCATTGACGAAAGCATTTTGGAAATTTCTTGTTTTCTACTTCCTGGTAATATGGCTATAATCGGTTTGTTGTCTAATTTATGTTCTTTTCGGAAAGATTCAGAATCAATAATAGTTCGATTATGAATAGCATCGATTAACGGATGACCAACAAATTCTACCGGAAAATTGTGTTTCTTTTCATAAAAATCTTTTTCAAATGGGAGAATGATATAAAGTTTATCAAAGTCACGTTTGATGTCTTTGATTCTACTTTCTTTCCAAGCCCAAATTTGTGGTGAAATATAATAGTGTGTTTTGATTCCTTTTTCTTTTGCCCATTTTGCAATTCGCATATTAAACCCTGGATAATCTATAAAAATAATCACATCAGGATTGAATTTTTCAATATCCGATTTGCAGATTTTAATGTTGTTTAAAATGGTTTTTAGATTCATAACTACTTCAGCAAATCCCATGAAAGCTAGTTCACGATAATGCTTAACCAAAGTACCGCCTACATTTTGCATCAAATCACCACCCCAAAATCGGATGTCAGCATTTGTATCTTCTTTATACAATGCTTTCATCAAATTGGAACCATGTAAATCGCCTGATGCTTCTCCAGCTATGATATAATATTTCATATATGTAAAAGTTGTTTTTTGGTTGTTATATATGTTATCGCCTTTTATTTATTGGTGTTTATCTCACAATTATTTTTATTTTTCATCGGAGTTCGATGATTTTTCAATTGCATACGCAAACTTGTTTTTAATGGCGATTTCATATAAATTATAAAAACATTGTGGTTATTGCTAAAATTATTGTTGCCATGACAACGCCTCTTGCAATAAATTCTTTATTCTTTTTTAACAAAATGAAGAAAATTATGATGTTTAATACAGCTCCAAGTGCAACAACTTTCCCAAGTAATCTTTCAGTTTTTAATATGGAAAAATCTTCAATTAAATCATACTCGGTTTGGGTTTTTAAAAATAAATAAGAACCTATAAATGTAGCAACAAGCCCAATAAAAAATCCAATAAGTAAATCTGTTTTCTTCATTTTAATAATATTTTATATCTATAATTATAAATCCCAAGTATTTAATGTTTGAATCGTGTGATGGGCTGTCAAATCAAATTGAACTGGGACAATAGAAATGTAGCCGTTAGCCAAAGCAAATTCGTCTGTATCTTCTCCCTTATCTTGGTTAATGAATTCGCCAGTTAACCAATAATATTCCTTTCCAAAAGGAGTTACGCGTTTGTCAAATTTTTCTTGCCACATAGCTTTCGCTTGACGACAAATCTTTATTCCTTTTATTTCCTCAGTCTTTAATTTTGGAAAGTTTACATTCAAAACGGTTCCTTCAGACAAACCATTTTTCAAAACTTGGAGTGCAATTTTTTTTACAAAAGGTTTTATTTGTTCAAAATCGGCATTCCAATTATAATCTAAAAGTGAAAATCCAATGGCTGGAATTCCTTCAATTCCGGCTTCTACAGCAGCACTCATAGTTCCTGAATAAATTACATTTATGGAAGAATTAGAACCATGATTGATTCCCGAAACACACAAATCAGGTTTTCTTTTCAAAATTTCATTTACTGCCATTTTCACACAATCTACAGGAGTTCCAGAACAACTGTATTCCAAAATCTCAGCATTTTCTGCAGAAATTTTATTCAAATGTAAAGTGTTATTGATAGTAATAGCATGTCCCATAGCACTTTGAGGACTATCTGGTGCAATTACAACAACTTCACCAATTTCAGACATAACTGCTATTAATGTACGAATTCCAGGTGCAGAAATACTGTCGTCATTGGTTATTAGAATTAAAGGTTTTTTAGACATTTGAGTTTTATTTGTGTAACAAAAGTAATTATTTTAAGACTTATTCCGTTACAAATTTTATAACTTTGAGCCATAGTAATGGTTTTAACAAATAATTATGCCATCTCTTAATTTAATGGCATAGTTTTTTATGTAATTTAGTAGAAAAATTAATGAATACAATAGTTCAATTTATGAAAAGACATTATAAAATAGTACTTTTAGTGCTAGTGCTTTCTGTTGGTTTATGGAGTTTTATCCCAAAAGATAAAAATGATCCTGAAAAAGATAAATTGCTAATTGAGTTATTGACGTATGTAATTGAAAAAGGACATTACAGTCCAGCTCAAATCGATGATACTTTTTCTAAAGGTGTATACAAAGATTATATCACGGCTTTAGATCCATCAAAAAGATTCTTTTTGCAATCGGATATTGATGAGTTTTCTAAATACGAAACACAGATTGATGATCAAATCAATAACAAACAACTTACTTTTTTTGATTTGACTTATACACGTCTTATCAAAAGAATGAAAGAAAGTGAGAGCTACTATAAAGTTGCATTAGAAAATCCTATTGATTATTCTGTTAATGAAGACATTGATACAGACTATGAGAAAGCACCTTATTCTGAAAATGTTTCTGATTTAAAAGAACGTTGGAGAAAACAAGTGAAACTTTCAACATTATCTTCTTTAGTTGAAAAACAAAAAATTCAAGAAGACATTCAAAAGAATAAAAATAAATCTCCAGAAGAGCGTTTGAAAGAATATCGTTTAAAAATGGGTGATAAGTTGACTCCTGAATTGGAGAAAAAGTTTCAAGAAAGTATCGCTAAAACGGAGAATGATGCTCCAAAAACATTTGAGCAATTAGAAAAAGAAACAAGAGAAAGTACTTTAAAATCATTGAATGAAAATTTCACTTTTATAAGTAAAGAATTAGATCGTTCTGATTGGTTTTCTGTTTATGTAAATGCTATTGCTTCTAGATTTGACCCACATACTTCTTATTTTGCACCAGACGAAAAAGAACGTTTTGATGTTAGTATGAGTGGAAAATTAGAAGGAATTGGAGCACGTCTTCAAAAGAAAAATGACTTCACTGAAATCACAGAATTAATTTCTGGAGGACCAGCTTGGAGAGGAAAAGAATTAGAAGCAGGCGATGTAGTTCTTAAAGTTGCTCAAGGTGATAGCGATCCTGTAGATGTAGTTGGAATGCGTTTGGATGACGTCGTAAAAAAAATAAAAGGTCCAAAAGGAACAGAAGTTCGTCTTACTGTTAAGAAAACAGATGGTTCGCTTAAAGTAATTTCAATTATAAGAGATGAAGTTGAAATTGAAGAAACCTATGCAAAATCTAGTGTAGTTGAGAAAAATGGTGTGAAGTATGGAATTATCTATTTACCAAAATTCTACATCGATTTTGAAAACAAAGACAGTAGAGATGCCGGAAAAGATGTTGCTCAAGAAGTAGCTCGATTGAAAAGCGAAGGTGTTCAAGGAATTATTGTTGATGTTAGAGATAATGGAGGTGGTTCTTTAAAAACGGTTGTTGATATTGGCGGATTGTTTATTGAGCAAGGACCAATTGTACAAATTAAATCAGCTGCCGGAAAAAGAGAAGTACTTTATGATAAAGATGCTAAAGTAGAGTGGGATGGACCATTAGTTATTATGACCAATGAATTTTCTGCTTCTGCTTCAGAGATTTTGGCTGCTGCAATGCAAGATTATAAACGTGCTGTGGTTTTAGGAAGCAAGCAAACTTATGGTAAAGGAACCGTTCAAAATGTTATCGATTTGAATCAGTTTGTAAGAGGTAATAATTTAGGTGATTTAGGAGCATTAAAAACAACTACACAAAAGTTTTACAGAATCAATGGTGGTTCTACACAACTTGAAGGTGTAAGCAGTGATATTGTGATGCCAGATAGTTATGCTTATTTAAAAATGGGAGAACGTGATTTAGACAATGCAATGCCTTGGGATAAAATTGAAGCTGCTGATTACAAGCTTTGGAATAAAGCTACAAATTATGATTTGGCTATTCAAAATAGCAAGAAACGTATTGAAAGTAATCCGCAGATGAATTTGATAGATGAAAATGCTAAATGGCGTCAAGAGCGTAATGAAGAAAATGTATATAGTTTGCAAATTGACAAATTCAAGCAAGAGCAAAAACAATTAGAGGAAACAAATAAAAAGTACAAGTCTATTGCTGATTATACAAATTCGTTTAAGTTTAAATCGTTGCCTTATGAGGAAGAGCAGATGAAAACCGATGTAACACTAAAAGAAAAACGCGAAAGATGGCATGAAAGTCTTTCTAAAGATATTTATATTGAAGAGGCAATTCATGTTCTTGATGATTTACAATCAGGAAACACTAAAAAAGCTGTTACTTCTAAGTTAAAAAAAGATAAAATTCTTAAGTCATAAGAATTTAATTAATAAAAACATACCCTGATTTGAACATGCCCCAAAAAGTTAGACACTATTTTGGGCATTTTTTATTGAAGATGAAAGGTAAAAACTGGTTATGCAGATTGGAAAAATTACAAACGTTCTGGTCATGATAAAGGTCATTTATGTCCGGTTGGTGATATGAAATTTTCTAAATAAGCATATGATAAAACTTTTTTAACATCAAATATTTCGCCTCAAAAGCATGATTTCAATAATGGAATTTGGGATACTTTAGAGCAAAAAGTTCGTTATTGGGCAGTAAAATATGATGGAATTTATGTCGTAACTGGTGGCGTTTTGAATGATAATTAAAAAACTATTGGATAGGAAGATGTTGCTATTTCTGAATATTTATATAAAGTATTATTAGATACTTAAAGAAGTGAGTATAAGATTATAGGTTTTTTGGTTCCAGCAGTTGATAGTAATAAACCGCTTTACGAATTTGTTGTTCCGATTGATGAAATAGATAAAATGACAGGAATTGATTTTTTTCCGAGTTTAAATGATAAAATTGATAATAATTTAGAAAAAAGTAGCGATTATAAATCGTCGAGTTTAAATTAAACTACCATTCATTTACTTTATTAGCATCCATTTTTAAGAAAATAAATAACAATATCGTGAAGCCCCAAAGTCCGGAACCTCCATACGAAAAGAAAGGTAACGGAACTCCAATCGTTGGAAAAACACCAACAACCATTGCTATATTTACAAAAAAGTGGATAAAGAGAATTCCGGCGACGCAATAGCCATAGACTCGACTGAACTTAGTCTTTTGTCGTTCTGCTAAATATATAATTCTTAAAATTAATCCAACAAATAAACCTATAACAAAGATAGAACCCAAGAAACCCCATTCTTCACCGACGGTAGTGAAAATATAATCGGTATGCTGTTCTGGTACAAAACCTCCTTTGGTTTGTGTTCCCTCTAGATATCCTTTTCCAAATAATCCTCCAGAACCAATAGCAATTTCAGATTGATTTGTGTTATAACCAACACCTTTCATATCAACTTCTTTTCCAAGTAAAATATTGAAACGATCTCTATGGTGTTGTTTGAATACATTGTTAAAAACAAAATTTACAGAAAATGAAAAAGCAGTAATAATAACAAGAAGTATAGCACTTGCGATTATGTTTCTGTCAACTAATCTACTTCTAAAATAGTTTATAATTAATACTAAAGCTGTAATTCCAATTACAATGTATGGGTTATTTGTTGCTAAAGTTAGAACGAATAAAATTATAGCTATGAAACCAGTAAGTAAATACCAACCAGGTAAACCTTCTCTATAAAGTACTATGAAGAATACACTATAAATTAAGGCACTTCCAGGATCGGGTTGAGGTAAAATCAACATCACAGGAAGGAAAATGATAATTAAAACTTGAATTTGTCTATTGACGTCTTTTAAGTTAACCTGAACATCACTTAAGTATTTAGCTAAAGCTAGTGAAGTCGCAGCTTTTGCAAACTCTGAAGGTTGCAAGGTAAAACTTCCTATGGCGTACCAACATCGTTGACCAGCAATAGTTTTTCCGAAAAGAAATAATCCTATTAATGATAAAAGTGCTATTGCAAAAATAATTATAGAATACTTTTCATAAAATTTAGCTTCAACCGATAAAACGATGAAAATGATAGGAATAGAGAAGGCAATGAAAAGAAACTGTTTTCCATAAATTTGAGTAAAATCAAAAATAGAGGCATCTTCAGAAACTGTAGACAATGATGAAGAATAGATATTTAGCCATCCCATTACAACTAATGCAATGTAAATGACAATACTAATCCAATCGATATTATTGGTTACACTTTGGTTTCTCATTTATAACTTAAACTAGGGATTTTGTAAAGTGTCAATTTTAATTTCCTTTTTCAAAACTCCATTTATTGAATCTCTTGTTCTTTTAATTTTTGCTAAACTATCTTTAATTCTATTATTAATTAATGAAATACTATCCTGATGTTTTCTTGGATATAACTTGTCGTATTGTGCTTTCAAACTTCCGGTTAACATTCTTTTTTCGAAATCAACTTTAGTAATTTTTTTGTTTAAATATTTCTCAATCATTAAAGTTGTAATTGGTCCAGCCCAACGTTTACCCCAATATCCATTTTCAACAAATACTGCAATTGCAATTTTTGGATTGTCTCTTGGAGCAAAAGCGACAAATATCGAGTGATCTTGAAGTTTGACGCGCTTACCATTAACTTTTAAATAATTTTCAGCGGTTCCAGTTTTTCCACAAATTTCAATTCCTGCAACTCCAAGCCCTGAAGCTGTTCCGCCTGGACCATAAACTGCATTCATACCTGTGATTATAGGCTCAAAATACTTTCTATCAATAGTAGTAGTATGTTTGGTTCTGTATTTTTTATCAATAATATTACCTTTAATTCTCTTAACAATGTGAGGTGTATAATAATAACCTCTATTGGCAACAGTAGCCATAAAATTGGCTAGTTGGATAGGAGTCATCAAAACTTCTCCTTGTCCAATGGCATTTGAAACGATTGTTTTTCCATCCCAATTCCAACCATTATAAACTCTATTATAGGTTTTAGAAGTTGGTATGTTTCCTTTTTTACCAATTGGTAAATCATAACCCATAAAAGCGCCTAAACCAAAACTTTTTAAATGGTCTGCCCATCTGTCAACTGCATAACTATGGTCTTTGTATTTGTTAATCAATTTGATATAACAATTAGAAAAATAGGTATTACAAGATTGATAAATTCCTCTGTGTAATTGAACTGCTCCACCAGAACAGTGACATTTCATAAATCGACCTCTTGCATAACTAAAACCTCGATGACATGAAAATCGTGTACTATCAGTGACAACTCCTTCTTGTAAGGCAATTAATCCAGTTAGAATTTTGAAAGGCGAACCTGGGGTGTATTCTGCTAAAAGACCTCTGTCGTATAATGGTTTTGCAATAGAATCATTATGCAGTAAAGTATAATTTTTTGAACGTTGTCTACCTACTAACAAAGCTGGATTAAAACTTGGTGCACTTACTAATGCTAAAATCTCACCGGATTTTGGTTCGATTGCCACAATTCCTCCCCATTTGTTAATCATTAATTCTTCACCATATTTCTGAAGTTCTCCATCAATAGTTAAAGTTAAATCACTTCCTTGTTTTGAAATTGTGTCGTATTTTCCTTCTTTATAAGAACCAATTTCTCTATTGAATTTATCTCTTAAAATATATTTTACACCTTTCTGTCCTCTAAGAAATTCTTCATAACTTTCTTCAATTCCTTGTCTTCCAATTAAATCTCCTCCAATGTAATATGGATTTTTTTTAACGATATTTTCATTTACTTGAGTGATGAATCCAAAAACATTGGCTCCATAATCAACTTGATAATCTCTTAACGAACGTTTTTGAATATAAAAACCACTAAATTTTCTAATTTTTTCCTGAAATGCAGCGTATTCTAATTTGTTTAATTGAGGTAAAAAAACAGAAGGAAGCATTGGACTATAGACTTTAGCTTTATTAATTTTTTTAATAAAAAACTCTTTGCTAATATCAAGTAGTGAACAAAACTCTAAAGTATCTATGTTTTTTACATCTTTTGGCACAACCATAATATCATAGGATGGTTGATTGGCAATTAATAATTTTCCATTTCTATCATATACATAACCTCTTTCAGGATAATCATATTTGATTTTAATGGCGTTATTCTCCGACTTTAGTTTGAAAGAGTCGTCTATAACTTGCAAATAAAAAATTCGGAGCAACAACAAAGATGCTGCGATAATTACTACAGAAGGTAATAATGCTTTTCTCATCGTTTACTTGGCTTGATTAAGTAAATAATTAAGATACAAATTATAATAGTAAAAATGGTGCTAATAATAGTTCTAAGAACAATATCCCAAAGGTATTCAAAAGTGAAAACTTCAAGAACAAAAAGTGTTAAATGATGTATTATTACTGCTAATAGGATAAATGAAAAACGCTCTGGTGTTAAAGTGTCATTCAGTCTAACAGTTTGATATTCATAACTTAAACCAAATGAAAATTTAAAAATAGATGGCCTTACAAATGCTAATAGTAGACAAGCTGCAGCATGGACTCCTCCAGAATTACAAAATAAATCCATTGTAATACCTAGAAAAAAACTTGATAATAACAAAGCATATTTATTTCCATTAACTGGATAAAGAATAATAAAAAGGATGTAAGGAAACGGATTGATATAACCTAAGAAATTGAAATTATTAAAAATAACAACTTGTACCGCAAGCAGTAAAATAAAACGAGCCATATTGAACAACATAGCACTATTCATTTTTTTGTGTCTTCTTTTCTAAGTTAATAATTTCATCTCTATCTTTATTTCTGATGATGTATACGTGACCTAAACTTGTCATATCATTGAAAAGTCTTACATCTATCATGTACAAATTAGTTTCATTGTCGATGTAAATTTTTTCAATGGTTCCAATTCCGATGTTCTCTGGAAAGATAGTAGATTGCGCTCCGGTAACAATAGTATCACCTTTTCTAACAGTAGCTAACCTTGGTACATCTGTTAGCTGAACGAAACCAGTATTTTTACCATTCCAAGTTAATGAACCAATATGATTAGATTTTTTAACTTTAGCATTTAAAGGAGATTCAGTATTTAAAATACTCAGAACAGTACTGTAATTTGCTGAGGTATTTTCTACAACTCCTACAATTCCTAAACTATTGATTACACCCATTTCTGGTTTAACACCTTGTTTAGAACCAGAGTTCAGCGTCAAGAAGTTAACCTGATTGCTGTAAGAGTTTTTGATAACTTTCGAAATAATGATGTCGGTTTTTTTGACACCTTTGATAGAATCCAAATTCGGAACTTTTGTAGAGTCTTTAATATTAAAAAGCAATCCTTTCAAACGAGCATTTTCTTTGGCAAGTTCTTCGTTTTGTACTTTTAAATTGAAATAACCTTCCACATTGCTCGTCATTTCATAAACACCTCCAGTGAAGAAATTAGCAGAACTAATAACTTTACTTTTGTGATAGGAATGCGATTGAATGGTTAAAGAAACAGCTATTATCATAAGCAGCAAAAACAGCATACGATAGCTGTTTTTAAATATAAAATTAAATATTTGCTGCATCTTTTAAAAGTTATAAAACTTCAAATTCCAAATTCCAATATAGATTTTAAAACGCTATTTGGAATTTGGGATTTAAAAAAATTGGAATTTTATTTAATTAATATGCTTCTAAATTTTGGGATGTTTTTCAACGCCATTCCAGTTCCTCTAACAACTGCTTTCAAAGGATCTTCAGCGATGTAAACTGGTAAATCTGTTTTAAGAGAAATACGTTTGTCTAATCCTCTCAACATCGAACCACCACCAGCTAAATAAATACCAGTATTATAAATATCGGCAGCTAATTCTGGAGGAGTTTGTGATAAAGTCTCCATCACAGCATCTTCAATACGTTGAATTGATTTGTCTAAAGCTTTAGCAATTTCTCTAAAAGAAACTTCTACTTGTTTTGGTTTCCCTGTAAGTAAATCTCTACCTTGAACTGACATGTCATCTGGTGGAGAATCTAAAGTATCTGTAGCGGCACCGATTTGAATTTTGATTTTCTCTGCAGTAGTTTCTCCAACAAATAAATTGTGTTGTGTTCTCATGTAGTAGATAATATCATTTGTAAAAACGTCACCGGCAATTTTCACCGATTTGTCACAAACAATTCCACCAAGAGCAATTACAGCAATTTCTGTTGTTCCACCACCAATATCAACAATCATATTTCCTTTTGGTTGCATAATATCGATACCAATACCGATTGCTGCAGCCATTGGCTCATGAATTAAGTAAACTTCTTTTCCGTTTACACGCTCACACGATTCTTTTACCGCACGCATTTCTACTTCAGTAATTCCTGATGGAATACAAACCACCATACGCAAAGCAGGAGTAAACATTTTTTTCTTTAAAGCAGGAATACTTTTGATAAACATGCTAATCATCTTTTCTGATGCATCAAAATCGGCAATAACTCCGTCTTTTAATGGTCGTATGGTTTTGATGTTTTCATGGGTTTTACCTTGCATCATGTTGGCTTCTTTACCAACTGCGATGATTTTTCCAGTGATTCTATCTCTTGCAACAATAGAAGGACTATCAATAACAACTTTGTCGTTGTGAATGATTAGTGTATTAGCGGTACCAAGGTCAATTGCTATATCCTCGGTCATGAAATCAAAAAATCCCATATTCAAAAAAGGGTGTTTAGTTTGTTAAATTTTATCAGCCTACAAAAATAATAAAATTAATGTTTAAAATGACGTGTTCCTGTAAATACCATTGCAACTTTATTTTCGTTACAATAATTGATGCTCAATTCGTCTTTTATAGAACCACCAGGTTGAATAACAGCCGTAATTCCAGCATGATTTGCAATCTCTACACAATCAGGAAACGGAAAGAAAGCATCGCTTGCCATCACAGCTCCATGTAAATCAAATCCGAAAGTGTTTGCTTTTTCAATGGCTTGTTTTAAAGCATCTACACGAGAGGTTTGTCCCGTTCCAGAAGCAATTAAAGTATTGTTTTTGACAAAAACTATGGTATTTGACTTGGTGTTTTTACAGATTTTAGAAGCAAACAATAAATCTTCTACTTCTTGCTCTGTAGGGATTGTTATAGTAACGTTTTTTAAGTCTTGTTTAGTATCTGTGATGTTGTTTTTATCTTGTACCAATAATCCATTTAAACAAGTTCTTACTTGGCGTTGAGGTAAAGGTACATCATTTATTGTCAATACTATTCGATTCTTTTTTTCTTGTAGAATATTTAACGCTTCGTCATCATAACTTGGTGCAATTACTACTTCACAAAATAAAGAATTGATTTCTGTAGCCGTGGCAGTATCCATATGACCGTTTGCCATCAAAACGCCTCCAAAAGCAGAGGTCGGATCACAAGCTAAAGCAGCAAGATAAGCTTCTTTCATTGTTTGTCTTGTTGCCAATCCGCAAGCATTATTATGTTTTAGAATGGCAAAAGTTGGTTCGTTGTTTTTAAATTCTTCAATCAAATTTACAGCAGCGTCAACATCTAGCAAGTTGTTATATGATAATTCTTTTCCGTGCAATTTGGTAAACATCGCATCAAAATCGCCAAAGAAGAATCCTTTTTGATGTGGATTTTCTCCATAACGCAACACTTGTCCATTAGCAATACTTTCTTTGTAATAAGTTTCTTCTGTATTAAAATAATTGAAAATAGCAGTGTCATAATTAGATGAAACGTGAAACGCTCTTGTTGCTAAATATTTTCTCTGTTCTATAGTTGTTGCGCCGTTTCCTTCAGTAATCATTCCTAGGAACAATTCATATTCTGCAACTGATGGAACAATTACGGTGTCTTTAAAGTTTTTTGCAGCAGCACGGATTAATGAAATTCCTCCAATGTCAATTTTTTCAATAACATCGGTTTCATTTGCACCAGAAGCAACTGTTTTTTCAAACGGATATAAATCAACAATAACCAAGTCGATTTGGGGAATCTCAAACTGTTTCATTTGTTCCACATCAGTTGGGTTGTCTTGACGGTTTAAAATGGCACCAAAAATTTTAGGATGTAATGTTTTTACTCTGCCACCAAGAATCTCGGGAAAAGCAGTAATATCTTCTACAGGAACTACAGGAATACCAAGATTTTTAATAAATTCTTCAGTTCCTCCAGTAGAATAAATGGTTGCGTTTTGTTTGTGAAGTTGTCTCACAATAGGCTCTAATCCGGTTTTATCAAATACCGAAATAAGAGCAGATTGAATTGTTTTTGTAGTGCTCATTTTGTTGTGTTGTTAAGCACGCAAAAGTAGTATAATTAATCTTATTTTTTTTCAGAAAAAAGTAGTTTTATTTTAACAATTTGTTTCAAAAAAGTCAGCTAATTGTCTTTTGTAGTTTTATGACATCCACTTTGAAAAATTAACTATTAAAATTAATTTCAAATAAAACAAAAAACCATAACAAAATTATGATTGCTATGGTTTTTTTATCGGTCTAACTACTATTCTACTACAAAAAAGCTTCAAAGTTATTAGTTAATTTTGCCGAAATAGTGTTCAGTTTGTTTATTAAAATAACATAGTAGAATTTTATTTATTTTTAGAAATACTTTCAATGTATTCGGTTAATTCGTCTGTTGATGATGAAAAACTAAAAGCATCATTTACCATAAAGTAATTGTTCTTGTCAACACATTTTGAATACGCAAATTTGGCGTAATCTAACTTGTTTTCTTCAAATGAAAATAAATTTACAATTTCTATAATTTGATCTGTCGACAAACAATTGGAAGTTGTAATTTGCTTAGCAACTTTCATTTTAGTTTCGGCAAAAGACTGTTTTTCAACTGAAGATTTTGCTCTTTGAAAATCGGCAGTCGACATCTTAATAGTGCAGTTTTTTGCGGTATTTTCGACAGCGGTAGTGGTTACTGGTTTTTCTGTAACTATTTCATCTTTCAAAACTTTTGGTCGTCCAGGTTTTACAGGAGTATCTGTTTTGGTGCTAACGGATGTGTTTATTCCACCTATATTTAAGTTTACATTAACATTGTCTTCAGATTCTTCAATTTTTGTATTCACTCCAATACCGAGCATATTCATATCAACGGTCGTTCTTTCGGTTTTAGTAGTTGCTGTTGGCGTTGAACTTGTAGTTGTAGATTTAGATGAAGTTGTAGTTGGTATTGATGTAGTGTTTTTAGCTGGTATGGAAATTGGATTTTCTACTTCATGATATTTTACAACATCGGTTCCTTTAGATGAATTTACATCATAATCGAAACTATTCATCGCCATTTTCATTTTACCTTTTTTATCTCTCTTGAGATTGAAGGTAACATTAGTTCTTTTTTCATCATAATCTAACAAATAGACATTTTGGTTGAGCGATGCAATACTTTGATCTTCAAAAATGATTTTAACTAGATAATTTGGTTTTTCTAAATCGGTAACTTTTACATTTGTAGAAGGTGCGTCATTTTGTCTAACTCCATTTACAATTACATAAAAACGTTCGCCTTCTTGCGAGAATACTGTTATTGAGCTAGTTTGTGCAAAAATTAACTGTGATGTGAATAAAAAAAGAAGTAGTAATTTTGTCTTCATCTGTTTTTGTTTTTATTGTTGAATTGGTTTCACTAAATTTGGAATGATATAGGATTGTGGTGCAAAATTTATTTGACGACCATAAATCATTTTTACATCAATAAGTTGTTTTTTAAGCGTCGGAATTTCGTCGGCGTAATCTAATATTTTATCTGCAAGTTCATCAGCTTTATCTTTGTATGTGCAAATTAGTTTAGTATAATTATTAGCTGATACTATTTCAAGATCTCCGCCAAAACTTTTATCTGCTTTTAGTTTCGTTCTTAAAGTTCTTAAATCTCTAAAGCTTCCAGAATTATAAAATCGAAGTTCGTAAGGTGTACCCGAATTAACCCAGTTGCCAATGTAACCTGTAAACATACCTATAAGTTTTGAAAAGTTTAAATCTACGGCTTGATTTATAGCTTGTGTAGTATTAGTTGTTGTACCACTTTTTGGTAAACTTTCTAATGTTATGGTACCCAAACCTTCACCAGTACAATTATCAAAAGCTCTTGCTTGAAAACCTACTTTTTTCCCTTGCACAATATCAAAAGCTCCTTTAACTTCTGATGTTGTTAGCTGGCTTACCAAGATAATAAACTGGGCGTTAGATAAAACTGCCAATTGTTGTGCATAGCTTAATGACGCATTACTATCTTGCATTAAATTGCTTCTTTCGTTTTGCAATGTTTTTAGTCTAGATTGGTCTACATAGCGGTAGGAGCGTTCTGCTAAGAATCCATTAATTTTATCGACAGCGAGTTGCAATTCTTTTTTCTCATTTTCATTTTGAACCGATGGGTCTACTGTTACAAGAAATCTCACGCCACCGATAGTTTTACTTAATAATTTAAAATCGGCTTCTAAACTGTTGGTCGTAACTTCGGCTTGAATGGTAATTTCAAATCGATCTGGAAATGGAATTTCTTTTAAGATGTTGTATTTTTTAATATATCCTGATGTATTAGAGGCAATAGCATCAGAAATAATCATATAATTTTCAACTCGTGTTTCTGAGCGCAAGCTAACACCAACAGCTTGAGAAACGGCATTTCTTAGAGCATCTTGCAAGGCATCGGCTCTATTTAATCCAGTTCCTTTAGACTCAACTGTTTGTTGAGAAAAGCTTATAGTTGTAATGAAAAAGAGTAGTACTAGTATAATTCTGCGGTTCATTATTTATAAAATCTAATTTTGATTAAAAGTAAAACACATCTTTATCAATGCATTTATTATTTGTCTATTATTTTAAAGTATAATTGAATTAGTAATTACAACCTATTTTTTAGAAAACCAGTTTAAATAGTGCAGCGCCCACATCTTGTGCAATTCGTCCCACTTTATTCCAAAAAACTTTTTTTGATGATTTTTGTGGAATTTGAAATTGACCTTTTCCTGTTTGAATCATATTAATAATATCAACACCTTTTGTATTTCCTAAAGCTTGAAGAATATCTTTTCCCATCTGCAAGTACTGAGGAAATTTGCCTTCTTTTAGTTTAAAATGTTGCGAAAAATCAAACAAGACTTTTCCGTTATCATCCACAACAATAGGATACATCGATGGGTCAATTTGACCTTGGTTTTCAATATTAAATACTATTGGATTTGATCCATCAATACCTTCACTACCATCTGAACCTTCTTGGTCAAGTAATGGTGATTTTTCAAATCCATTTTCTTTTCTGGCTCTCGCTAACGATTGATCATCTAGAGTTTCTGCCAAACTTTCTTTACCATAAATAGGCATTCTTAATCGCACTTCAATAAAGCCATTTTTTTCTTTACCCTCACCAATTTGTTGCGCACCTTTAACGACACCTTCAACTCTAGAATAAACATAATCACTAGACGTAATCATATCTTGAACGGTAGTTTCGCCAACAATTTGAACACCTTTTACAATTTCTAGTAAATTACGCTGAGCGATAACTACTGCGCCTCTTGTAGCCATTAATTTAGCTTGAGCACTATTTTTAAAGCGTTCGTTGTCTATAACCGATTGACCAGTCGCTTCAATATATTGTTGTGTCCAATTTACATTACCATTAGGTTTTGTAATTACTAGATCTTGACTGTTTGCAACGATGTTTGAATATTGGATTGTTTTTATAGGAGTTGTAGCTAGAGATGGAACAGGAGTAGAGGAAATGGCAGAGGTAGTTTGTGGTTGCTGCACAATTTCAACCTGTTGTAAAACAGAAGCTTCTTCTTTCTTTGGAGCTTTTCTTGAAGCTTTTGCTGCTCGTTTTTGTGCTTTTTTAGTAGATTTTGTCTGTGCATAAGTCGATTCTATTGCAGAAAAGAACGAAAACACAAGCGCTATTGCAATAACGGAGTATTTCTTGGTCATATGTTAATTTTTTTATTTTTAAACTGGTTATACTATTTTAACAACTAATTAGTTTCAGATTTTAATTGATATTTTATATTATACATTTAATCAAAAATAGATTTTTAAGTAAAAAAATCACAAATATATTAATTTATAAATAAAACAACAATTTATTCTACTTGAAGACTATTAAAATCAAAAAGAGGGATTTTAAATCTCTATAGCTAGCGTTTACGTATTAATGATTGAATGCCTGGGACTAAGTCAAACGCAATCAACAAAAATTAAGTTGGCTAATCTCGCAACCAAAATTACAAATATTATGCCATTGTAAAAATAGCTGGTTTTGCTTATGATTTTATTAGGATTGACTACGATCTATTTCTTGCGGCTGCAAGTAAAATTTCGAGTAGTTTATAATGTTAGCTCTAACAATTTAATTCTATTTAATCTTCTGCAATTCCATTATGACTTTTCTCAAGTAAACGATGTAAGCTAGTTTTAGATATAGATATCAATTACTAGAGAATAGATGTTAAAATCACAATTTCACTTTATTTTCTGTAACAATTCCATCATTCTATTTACTAATATCTTAAATTTGACCTAGAAAATAAAAAACGATATGCTTGTTTACCTTCGATTATTGAGTGAAAGTTTCAGTTTTGCAATGAATGCATTGCGAAACAATAAGTTGCGTACACTTCTTTCGCTGCTTGGAGTGACGATTGGAATATTTTCTATCATAGCTGTTTTAGCAGCAGTCGACTCGTTAGATCAAAAAATCAAAAAGGAGTTAAGCAGTTTAGATAAAAACACTATTTATTTATTCAAAGGTAGTTTTGGTCCATCTGAAGTGCCAAGATGGAAGCGAGAGCAATTTCCAAACGTTACTTATACCGAATATGAATATCTTAAAACATCACTTCCAGATGCTCAAGAATTAGCTTTTCAGATTTTTTTGAGTTGGGAAACCGTAAAATATGAAGAGAAATCAGTTAGTAATGTTAATATGGTTCCCGTTTCTTATGAGTTTATTGACATTCAAGGTTTAGAATTTACTGAAGGAAGATTTTATAACGAATCGGAATCGAATTCTGGAGCTGCTGTAACTGTTATTGGTCATGAATTAGCCAACAGTCTTTTTGAAAATATCGATCCTATCGGAAAAGAAATCAGACTTTACGGACAGCGTTTTACTGTGATTGGCGTTCTGAAAAAACAAGGCGCCGGAATGTTTGGAGACGATGATACTTCGGCATTTATTCCTGTAAATTTTATTAGAAGAATGTATGGCGATAACAACGATTCGATGACGCCTGTTATAGTTATCAAACCAAAAAAAGGTATTGATATGGAAGCATTCAAAGCCGATTTAAAACAAAAACTACGTACGTTTCGAGGTGTAAAAACTGGTGAAATTGATAATTTTTTTGTGAACGTTTTTTCAGGATTTACAGATTTAATTGATGGTGTAATTGGTTTTATGAATCTTGGTGGATGGGTTATTGCAGGATTTTCTCTTTTGGTTGGAGGTTTTGGTGTAGCCAACATTATGTTTGTTTCTGTAAAAGAAAGAACCAACTTAATCGGAATTCAAAAATCACTCGGTGCTAAAAATAGGTTTATCTTATTTCAGTTTTTATTTGAAGCCGTAATTTTATGTTTGATTGGCGGATTGATAGGAATTTTTCTAGTATGGATTATTGCAATTACCTTAACAAAACTACTCGACTTTGAGTTTGTATTGAGTTTAAGCAACATATTGCTAGGCTCGGGATTAGCTATAATAATTGGATTAATTGCAGGAATTTTACCAGCCATCTCAGCTTCAAAACTCGATCCTGTAGAAGCTATTCGAAGTGGAATGTAATTTGGAAGTACGAAGGTAGAAGTAAGAAGTACGAAGGTTAAAAAAAGTATATAAAAAAACACAAAGTGATTACTTTGTGTTTTTTGTTTTAATATCTTTTAAAATCTATCTTATTTCTTGATTCAAAATTAAATCGATGTATAAATTGATTTTGTCTTTTAGTTCTTTTCTTGGAGTGATAAAATCTAAGAAACCGTGTTCTAACAAAAATTCTGATGTTTGAAAACCTTCAGGTAAATCTTTACCTGTAGTATCACGAACTACTCTAGGTCCAGCAAATCCAATTAATGCTCCTGGTTCAGCGATATTAATATCGCCCAACATAGCATAAGATGCTGTAGTTCCTCCAGTAGTTGGGTCTGTACACAATGAAATGTAAGGAATTTTTGCTTCTGCCAATTGTGCTAATTTTGCTGAGGTTTTAGCTAATTGCATTAATGAAAAAGCCGCTTCCATCATACGAGCACCACCCGATTTAGAAATCATTAAAAAAGGCACGTTATGTTTGATAGAATAATCAATTCCACGAGCAATTTTTTCTCCAACAACAGCTCCCATTGATCCACCAATAAAAGCAAAATCCATACAACAAATTACTAAATCTTTGCCTTTAGATTTTCCAACGCCTGTCCTAACCGCATCTTTCAACTTGGTTTTGTCCATAACGTCTTTCAATCGTTCAGAATATTTTTTAGTATCTGTAAAGTTTAAAGGATCTTTAGATGTCATTTTAGCATCCAATTCTTTAAACTCGTTGTTATCGAACAAAATTTCAAAATATTCTTTACTCCCAATTCTAACGTGAAAATCGTCTTCTGGACTTACCCAAAGATTTCTTGCTAATTCGTCAGTATCAATAATTTTTCCTGTTGGCGATTTGTACCACAATCCTTTAGGAACATCTTTTTTGTCCTCAGTTGCGGTAGTAATTCCTTTTTCTTTTCTTTTAAACCAAGCCATAGTTTATAATTATGAATTATAAATTATGAATTATGAATTATGACAATTTCGTAATTCGTAATTCGTAATTTTAAAGTGTGTTTACATTATTTAAATCAGCAAATGCTTGCTCTAATCTTACATTGAAAGTAACTTCTCCTTCACGAACCCATTTTCTTGGGTCATAATGTTTTTTATTTGGCGAATCAGCACCTTCTGGATTACCGATTTGAGTTTTTAAATACTCAATGTTGTTTACCATATAATCACGAATACCTTCTGTAAAAGCAAATTGTAAGTCAGTATCAATATTCATTTTGATTACACCATAAGAAATAGCTTCTCTAATTTCTTCTAATGTAGAACCTGAACCACCGTGGAATACAAAATCAACTGGATTAGCTCCAGTATTGAATTTTTCTTGAACGTACTCTTGAGAGTTTTTCAAGATTTTTGGAGTTAATTTTACGTTTCCTGGTTTGTAAACACCGTGAACATTTCCGAAAGAAGCTGCGATGGTGAATCTTGGGCTAACTTTTAAAAGTTCTTCATAAGCATAAGCAACTTCTGAAGGTTGTGTGTATAATTTAGAACTATCAACATCAGAATTATCAACTCCGTCTTCTTCACCACCAGTAATTCCTAATTCGATTTCTAAAGTCATTCCCATTTTACTCATACGAGCTAAATAAGTTTTACAGATTTCGATATTTTCTTCAATTGGTTCTTCCGACAAGTCAATCATGTGAGAAGAATACAAAGGTTTTCCTGTTTCTACAAAATGTTTTTCAGAAGCATCCAATAAACCATCAATCCAAGGTAATAATTTTTTTGCACAATGGTCTGTATGAAGAATAACAGTTGCTCCATAAGCTTCTGCTAGAGTATGAACGTGTTTTGCTCCAGCGATTCCACCAGCAATAGCCGATTTTTCGCCAGCATTTGAAAGTCCTTTTCCAGCATTAAATTGTGCACCACCATTAGAAAACTGAATGATAACAGGTGCATTTAATTTGGCTGCTGTTTCTAAAACACCATTGATGGTACTTGAACCAGTTACGTTAACCGCAGGAAGCGCGAATCCTTTTTCTTTTGCATAAGCAAAAATTGCTTGAACTTCATCTCCAGTGGCAACTCCAGGTTTGATATTGTGTGACATCTTGTAGTTATGTTTTTAGTTAAGTTTACAAAAGTAATAATTTCTAAAATTAGAAAGGATAATTTATTCCAATATTTAATACTGATTTTGAAAAATTCAATTCTCTAAACCATCTTTCATTTTCAATTTTTGAAGGATTATAGGTTTTGAATCCGAGGTCAAATCTTACAACAAATAAACCTTGGTCGTATCGTAAACCTACTCCAGTTCCTATAGCAAGTTCTTTAATCGATTCAAATCCTTTGAATTTATTTGCTTCATCGGTAACATTGTCAAAAACATTCCAAATATTTCCAATATCAGTAAAAATTGCACTATTGAATTTTCCGAATAAATTATAACGAAGTTCCGCACTAAAAGCTAGTTTCATGTTGGCTTCATTAAAGTCGTTGATAGCGCCACTGCTTCCTGGACCTAAGCTGTAGGGTTGCCATGAACGATTATCATTTGAACCTCCAGAAAAATAACTTCGAGAAAAAGGAATACTATTCGAATTTCCATAAGGAACAGCTATACCTGCAAAACTTCTTATAGCTACTACCTTTTTGCCTCCAAAATCCCAGTGTTTGATAAATTCAAATTCACCTTTTATGTATTGTGAATATTCTACTTCAAAGAAAGTATTGGCACCAGATTGATTTTCAAGCTGTTTAGAAGCTCTTGCCAAAAGTGAAAGTAAGTTTCCAGCAGATTCAATTTTAGTCTTGTAGGAATAGAAACTGTTATCATTTAACCCTTTGCTAGTGGTTTTAGAGTAGCTTAAATTCGTTGCAAAAATCAAGTTGTTCTCTGTTAATCTTTTTCGTCTTTCTTCGATACTTCTAATCGTTTTTAAATCACTACCACTTATAAAGCTTGATAAAGAACCAAATAAAGCATCGTTTACAAAACCATCTGTTCCTGATCCAATAATCAATTTATTATTATCGAAATAGATTGGATTACTTGGGTAATTGTTTGCTAGAAGATTTAAAACATTATAAGATGATTGATAAATATTGAAATAATTTCCAATGTTTACATTTTTAACAAATTGAATATTCAAAATATCAAATCGGAAAGCAGTATTTACTTTTGGTGTCCAATTGTAGGAAAAAGTGCTTGTAAAGTTTTGTTTGTCTAATCCGATGTTTCTTTGTTTTGCAAAACCTACACTTATTGATGTAGAAGGAATCATACTTTTTGCAATAATTTTTTCGGTATTAAATGGGAAGAAAATTCTTGGAAAATTTAACTTAGCATCAATACCAATTTCTGATATGTTGAAAAAAGTGTTGTTTGGATTAGCATTATCTCTTGAGGATCCAACGTTTCCTCTAAATCCAAGTTCAAAAGTTTCTGCTCCGTTAAATACATTTCTAATTCCCATAGAAGTGTTACCAGAAATACCAAAATCTTGAATATTAGAATGTGTAAAATCTACTGAAGCACCAAAAGTATATTTCTTTCTTGGAGTTAAGAAAATATTAGCAATCAAAGCATTTTCATCTTTTGGGTCAACTTTATATTGAATAGTTGGATAGTTAAATACTTTTAGATTACTCAAATAACGAGTGGTAAGCACATTAGAATTGTCAGAATACAGACTTCCTTTGGTAATGAAAACAGCATCTGTAATTGATTTTGGACGGTATTTTAATTTGTTTTCGCTATACAAGAAAAAGTCTTTGTATTCTAGACTGTCTTTTATTTTTGTATCGTTTTTGTTGGTTGTATGGTCTGTATAAATGGCAACTTTACTTATTTTATATAATTTAAAAGGAGCTGTTTTAGAAGTATCTTCTTCTCTGTAAGCATAGTCTTTTATTAGTAATTTTACATTTACTTTTTTGTTAGTATCAATAGTGTCTAACTTGTAAGTAATGTAATTTTGTTGAAAAAGGAACGCACCGTTATTTCTAAAATGGGTTGTTATTCTATTTCTTTCATTATTAAAATCTTCTGTATTGTATTGTACATTTGATTTAATAATCGAATTGCTTATTTTTGTTTGATACAACGAATCTAATGCCTGAGTTTCAATTACGGTTTTTAGAGAATCAATTATATAAGGTTTTTTTAAATCAACATTGTATTTAATGCCAATTTTTTTAGAAACACTAGTATCTATTGTGTAATTTGCTTTGACATCAAAATAACCTTTGTTGTAATAGAAAGACTCTAATCTTCTAAGTGATTTTTTTGTACTAATTGTGTCAAAAACCACTGGAGCTTCTCCAGTTTTCATCAAAAAATTACTAAATCCAGATACTAGAAAAGATTTTCCAAG
>CANGUP010000025.1 GCA_947457105.1 Flavobacteriaceae bacterium | reverse complement strand
GATTTTGTAGCAATGGTTCCAATGCAAGCTCAAAATTCGTTGAAAGAACTTAAAAATGTTAAAAAGCTTATTGTTGGTGGTGCAAGAATTAGTAAAAGTTTAGAAAAAGAGTTGATGAAGCTTCCAACTGAAGTTTATGAAACTTATGGAATGACCGAAACCATTACGCATATTGCGGCTAAAAAAGTTGGTGAGAAAGAGTTTACAGTTTTACCACATGTAACCATTAGTTATGATGATAGAAATTGTTTAGTAATTCATGCTCCAAAAATTATTGCTGAAGACACTGTTATCACTAATGATTTGGTAGAATTAGTAAACGAAAATCAGTTTTTGTTTTTAGGTAGGATTGACAATATTATCAATAGTGGTGGCGTAAAAATTATGCCTGAACAAGTAGAGAAAAAACTTGACGGAAAAATTGATAGAAGATTTTTTATAGCTTCAAAAGATGATGCTGAACTTGGTGAAAAAGTAGTTTTAGTTGTTGAAGGTGAATCGATTGATATTGACAAAACTGTTTTTGAAGGTTTAGACAAATATGAACGACCAAAAGAAATTGTTTTTGTTTCTAAATTCAAAGAAACTGAAAACGGAAAGATTTTGAGAAAAGAGAGTTTTAAATAATTTAAAAACCGTAGATCAATTAATTTGATTTACGGTTTTTTTGTTTTATTTGAAAACATAGACAAAAAACTCATTATTCAAAACTTCAACTTCATCTAATGATTTGATTTTGAATTTAGATTTTTTCCATTTGTTTGTTGGTTCGATTCTAATTTCTTTACCATTCACTTTGAGGTCTATTGGCATATTGAAATCGGTTACATCTGTTTTCCATTGAAATTCTAGTTTCTTTTTGTTCAATTTCAATTCTAATGCAGGGATTTTTTTGTAACTTAAGTATTGATTGAAAATAGAAGTAAGGTTCATACTGCTTTCTTGATTGAAAAACGCAATAACTGTTGGTGTGTCAATAATTTTATGACGATAGGTTTCAGAGTATTTCAGAATGATTTTCCACCATAATTCATCGTTATTTATCACATGACGCAAAGTGTTTAAAAGTAATGCTCCTTTTGGATACATATCGCCAGAGCCTTCATTATTTACACAACAAGTTCCAATGATTGGTCTATCATTTCTAACATTGAGTTTTAAACCTTTGGCATATTTCATGGCTTTTTCATAACCAAATTGACATTCAATATATACCAATTCAGAATATTGAGTGAAACCTTCATGAATCCACATATCAGCAATATCTGACGACGTGATGCTGTTTCCAAACCATTCGTGACCACTTTCATGAATGGTAATATAATCGAAAAGTAAACCTACACCAGACATAGACAAGTCACTTCCCATATAACCTTTTTTATACTTATTTCCGTAAGCCACAGCACTTTGGTGTTCCATACCTAAATAAGGAGTTTCAACCAATTTATAACCATCTTCTGCAAACGGATATTTACCAAATTTGGTTTGAAAACAATCCATCATTGGTTTTACTTCTTCAAAATGTTTTTTTGCAATTTCTTCATTGTCACGCAAGACATAATAATCTAAATCTAAACCATTGTGATTGTCTTGAATGTGAGCATAATCGGCAATATTTACTGTAATATCATAGTTGTTAATTGGATTTTTCACTTCCCAATCCCAACGATTATAGCCATTTTTTAAATCTTCACTTCCGATAAATCTTCCATTAGAAACATTCATCAAACCATTTGGAACAGCCACTTTTATTGTTGCACCCAAATCAGGTTCATCGGTTTGCGAATCTTTTACAGGATACCATAAACTTGCTCCAGTTCCTTGAACAGCAACACCAATCCAATGTTTTCCTTGTTTATCTTTTTTGAAAACAAAACCGCCATCCCAAGGAGCATTTTTGGCAACTTTAGGATTACCTGAATAATAAAAGCGAATTTTTTCAGAAGAATTAGTAGTTAAACCACTTGGGAAATCAATAAAAACAGCATCAAATTCACGTTTGTATTCTAGTTTTTTATTCTTGTGAATGATACTATCAATTTGCATGTTTTCAAATAAATCTACTTGAATTTTTGAAGAATTCTCAACTACTTTGAAAGCAATTTCATTGTAACCTACAATCGTTTTTTCGTCAGGATTGATTTTGATATTCAAATCATAACGTTGCACATCATAACAAGTTCTCTCTGGACGCAAACCACCTTGAAGCGAATCTCTACGCGTAAAGTTTTGAGAAAATACTGCTTGAAAACCAAGTAGAGTTAAACCAATAATAAAGATTTTTTTCATGATGATTTGATTTATAATTGATTAGTTGTTGGTTTTATGGATTTGTTACTTGATTAATTTTAATAATTTATTTAAAGAATGCATCAGTACTATTGCAAAGCAAAATCCAAACAAAGACATTATAATAGAAAATAAAGCATTAGCAGTATATCGATAGTCATTTAAGTTATAGAAATAATCAAACAACCAGCTTAATTTAGGATTTCTATATCTATTACCGAAACCACCGTTATCTTCTATAATTAGCTCTTCAATTTTAATATAAAATAAAATACTTGATGGAAAACCAACTAAAATGATAAAAACTACTTTTAGTATTTTTTTACTTATTTCACCCATCTAACTCTCATTTAAATATAAAGTGTCTAATATTAAACCTGAATCACACCCAAATTAAATTTCTTTTCAATAGGCGAGTGGTTTCCGATTTAGAACCAACCATAAAACCAATTACATCATGTAAAAATACCAGTTGAATTTTCGTCTGATTATAATTGATAATAATGCGTATTGCTTTATCGGCTTCCTGACTTGTTTCTGTCAAAAACAAAATATTAAATATATGGAGAAGCAAAGATAATTATTTCGTCTAATATTGAATCGTTATTTATATCGACTGAAAAAGAATAGATTAATGAATTTGCTGAAAGAAAAATTACTTTATAATCAATTATCTTTTGTGTTCCAAAATATAAGGAAATAATATCGTTTTTAATTCGCCAATCTAAAGAAACAGAGTTGGTAGAACAAATGTCATTAATAAATATAATTTCTTGGTATTGCCTAATTTGTCCTTCTTGATTAGTAAAAGTGAACTCATCTATTTGACAATTGGGTTGGTTTTGATATTGAAATTGTTGACCATTAATATTTATTTGATTGAACTTCCATCGGTTTAATAATAAATTCACATTAAAGGACGGATTATCAATTGGATTATCAACAATTTCATTATCGTCTTTACTACAAGATAAAGTGAAGAAAAGCACAAATAAAAAGAAAATTTTATATTTCATAAACGATAAGTTTATTTGCTTAAAGATATAAATTTAGATTCTATAAAATTAATTTATTTAAATTATTAAATGACTAATTATTATAAAGTTAAACCTGAATCACACCCAAATTAAATTTCTTCTCAATAGGTGAGTGGTTGGCTGCTTCAATTCCCATAGAAATCCATGTTCTAGTTTCTAATGGATCAATGATTGCGTCAGTCCACAATCTTGATGCTGCATAATAAGGAGAAACTTGTGCATCATATCTTGCTTTGATTTTGTCAAATAATTCTTGTTCTACTTTTTCGTCAACCGTTTCACCTTTGGCTTTTAGTGAAGAGGCTTCAATTTGTGCTAAAACTTTTGCGGCTTGAGTTCCACCCATAACAGCCAATTCGGCACTTGGCCATGCGAAAATTAATCTTGGGTCATATGCTTTTCCGCACATTGCATAATTCCCTGCTCCATATGAATTTCCAACAACCACAGTGAATTTAGGAACAACTGAATTAGATACAGCGTTTACCATTTTGGCTCCATCTTTAATAATTCCGCCATGTTCCGATTTACTTCCAACCATAAATCCAGTAACATCTTGAAGAAAAACTAACGGTATTTTTTTTTGATTACAATTTGCTATAAAACGAGTTGCTTTATCAGCAGAACTTGAATAAATTACACCTCCAAACTCAATTTCACCTTTTTTAGTTTTAGAAACGGTTCTTTGATTAGCCACAATTCCAACTGCCCAACCATCAATTCTAGCATAACAAGTAATGATTGATTTACCGTAATCTTCCTTATACATATCCATTTCAGAATTATCAACCAATCGTTTGATCACTTCCATCATATCATACTGATCAGAACGAGATTTTGGAATTATTCCATATATATCTTCTTCTTTTAAGGCAGGTTTTTGTGGTTTTTCTCTATTAAAACCAGCTTTATCGTAGTCACCAATTTTTCCAACGATGCTTTTGATTCTATCTAATGCGTCTTTATCATCTTTGGCTTTATAATCGGTTACACCAGAAATTTCACAATGTGTTGTTGCGCCACCAAGTATCTCATTATCAATGTTTTCACCAATTGCCGCTTTCACTAAATAACTTCCTGCAAGAAAAATACTTCCAGTTTTATCAACAATCATAGCTTCATCACTCATAATTGGAAGATATGCGCCACCAGCAACACAACTTCCCATAACAGCAGCAATTTGAGTAATTCCCATACTTGACATTATGGCATTATTTCTAAAAATTCTACCAAAATGTTCTTTATCAGGGAAAATTTCGTCTTGCATTGGCAAATAAACTCCAGCAGAATCGACCAAATAAATAATTGGAAGACGATTTTCCATCGCAATTTCTTGCGCACGAAGGTTTTTCTTTCCAGTAATTGGAAACCAAGCACCTGCTTTTACAGTGGCATCATTGGCAACAAGAATACATTGTTTACCTGAAATATATCCAATTTTCACGATAACACCTCCAGAAGGACAACCACCATGTTCGGCATACATTCCGTCACCAACAAAGGCGCCAATTTCAATACTATTTGATTTATAATCAAGTAAATAATCAATGCGTTCTCTCGCTGTCATTTTACCTTCAGCATGAAGTTTTTCGATTCTTTTTTCACCGCCACCAAGTTTAACTTTGGCGAATTTTTGTTTTAAATCGGATAATAAAAGTTTGTTGTGATCTTCGTTTTTGTTGAAGTTTAAGTCCATAAAATTTATGCTTATTTTGTTTTTGCTAAAGTACGAAAACCTTTGAAATATTACTATCGCAAAATGTTATTGATGTTAAATTACTATTATAAAATGTTAAAATTAATAACTTCTTATTATTGTTATGTTAACGATAATTTAACATTGTAAAACTACTTTTGCGTCAAAATTATTAAATAGATATCCAAATGTCATTAAACAACATTTTTCAGTTTTTTGTTCCGAAAGATAAAAAGTTCTTTCCATTATTTGAACAAGCTTCGGCAAATTTAATTTTATTAGCAGAAACATTGCATGAAGCTGTTAATGCGCCTAAAGAAGAGCGTGAAGATTATTATAAAAAAATTGAAGAATTAGAAGCTACCATTGAAGAAATTACACACAAAACACACTTAGAATTGAGTAGAAATTTCATCACTCCATTCGATAGAGAAGACATTCATTCATTAATTAAAGCTATTGATAATGTGGCTGATTATATGCATGGTGCAGCAAGTAAAATGAGATTGTATCAAGTTGAAAAAATAACGAAATCAATAAGAAAATTAACTGAAATTAATTTGGAAGCTTGTCAATTGATTGGTGCAGGAATCAAGGATTTAAAAGACATGAAGGATCATAAAGCTATCAAAGAAACTTGTAAAAAAATAAATAAACTTGAAAGCAAAGCAGATTCAGTTTTTGATAAAGCAGTAGCTGATATTTTTGAAAATGAAACAGATGCAAAAAATATCATTAAATATAAAGAAGTTTTATCTGCATTAGAATCAGCTTCAGATAAATGTAAGAGTGTTTCTAATGTGATGGAGCAAATTTCTGTTAAACATTCATAAATAGTTAGCTAAAAAAATCACTTTTATGGATTTTACATTATTAATAGTAATCATTTTTCTAGCTTTAGTATTTGATTATATCAATGGTTTTCACGATGCAGCAAACTCAATTGCTACGATTGTTGCGACTAAAGTATTGACTCCTTTTCAAGCAGTTGTTTGGGCAGCTTTTTTCAACTTTTTGGCCTATTGGGTTTTCGGATTTGGTGTTGCAGATACTGTTGCTAAAACGGCTCATACCAGTAGTATTGATTTAATTACAATTTTAGCCGGAGTTATAGCTGCAATTATTTGGAATTTATTGACTTGGTGGAAAGGAATTCCGTCTTCATCATCACATACTTTAATTGGTGGTTTTGCAGGAGCTGCAATAGCTCACGGATTATCAAGTGTAACAGATCCTGAGCATGCTGGTTTTAGAATCGTTAACTGGTTTAAAGCTGCTAAAGAAGGCGAGTTGATGCCTTCTGGAGTTGTAATTGTAATTATTTTTATAGTCTTTGCTCCTTTATTAGGGATGATAATATCCTATTTTATGTCAATTTGGTTAATGTATTCTTCTAAGAAAAATATTTACCCAAAGATTATAACTGTTGTTTTAATGATTTTAATGATTTGGTTTTTGACATCTGTAATGATATCTTATGAAGATATTAAAAAACCACGATTTTATAGTCATTTTTGGAGTGTACTCACTGAACCACATAATATTAAATGGTTATTAGTAGCTTTAATATTTTTTAGTTTAGCAATTTTCAACTTGTTTTTTAGCAGACTTTCTACAGCTAAAGCTGAAGCAGTTTTAAAGAAGATGCAACTATTATCTTCTGCAGCCTTTAGTTTAGGACATGGTGGAAATGATTCTCAAAAGGTAATGGGTATTATTGCAGCAGCAGTTGCTGTTTACATAAGAATGTACCCAAATATGAATATGTCTGATGGGTGGTTAGATTTGAATGTTGTATTGCCTTCCGAAAAAGATGGAGTGAAAATTGATGGTGTTATGCCAGGATGGATTCCGTTAACGTGCTACACAGTTATTGCATTAGGAACATTAAGTGGTGGATGGAAAATTGTAAAAACAATGGGTTCTAAAATTACAAAAGTGACTGCTTTTGAAGGCGTTGTTGCTGAATCTGCGGGTGCATTGACATTATTTACTACAGAACATTTTAAAATTCCTGTTTCAACAACGCATACCATTACAGGATCAATCATTGGAGTAGGAGTTACTAAAAGGGTTTCGGCTGTTCGTTGGGGTGTGACTGTAAAATTACTTTGGGCTTGGGTTTTAACCATTCCTGTTTCGGCAGTTTTAGCAGCAATTGTATATTTTTTATTGAAAATGTTTATTTAATTAAATTATCATATTATAAAACAACTGTCTTCGGGCAGTTTTTTTTAAATCATTTTTTTTAATGTTAATTTAAAGTTGTGTCTATTTTTTTTCATAATCTTAAATTAAGAATTTTAAAACTATTACAAAATCAATACATAACAACTACTTAACATAAACAACACAAATTTTAAAAAATGAGAAAAAAAATCTATGTAGTTATACTACTTTTATTCTTTAATATAAATTTCGCTCAGATTGAAAGTAAAATTGAAGAGCCAAAAAAAGTCTCTCAAGTTGAAAATATGATTAAAAAATGGTACGAAAGTATCAGTATTAGAGGATATGCACAACTTAGATACAATAGATTACTAGAAACAAATAGTGATTTAGGATGTGAACAATGCGACAGATCATGGGGAAATAATGGTGGATTTTTCTTTAGACGCGGTCGAATAATTTTATCTGGTCAAGTACATGATAGGGTTTTTATTTATATTCAACCAGACTTTGCTTCATCTGCTGGGACAACTAACCAGTTATTTCAAATTAGAGATGCTTATTTTGATTTATCGCTTGATAAAGATAGAGAGTTTCGTTTTAGATTAGGTCAAAGTAAAGTTCCTTATGGTTTTGAAAATATGCAATCGTCTCAAAATAGGATTGCCTTAGATAGAGCTGATGCTATTAATAGTGCTGTATCTAATGAACGCGACATTGGTGTTTTCTTTTATTGGGCTACTAAAGAGAAAAGAGCATTATTTAAAAAATTAATTGATGATGGTTTAAAAGGAAGTGGTGACTATGGCTTGTTTGGTATAGGTTTGTATAACGGACAAACAGCGAATAGAAGTGAAGCTAATAATAGTCAGCATGTAGTAGCTAGATTTACATATCCGTTTGAATTTAAAAATGGTCAAGTTTTTGAAGCTGGTATTCAAGGGTACAATGGTAAATTTGTTGTAAATACAGTTTCAGCATCAAGTACAGGAGTACGGTTCCAAAATAGTAATCCCGAATTTTTAGATCAGCGTGTGGCCGCATCGGTTTTATTATATCCAAAGCCTTTCGGATTTCAAGCTGAATATAATGTTGGAAGAGGTCCCGAGTTTAATGTAAATAATAAAATTATTGAAGATACTAATTTAAAAGGAGGTTATGTTCAGACTATGTATATGCTAAAAATTAAAGAGCAAACTTTAATTCCTTTTGCGAAATATCATTGGTATGATGGAGGAAAAAAACATGAACTTGATGCACGAAGTTATAATGTAAATGATTTTGAAATTGGAGCAGAATGGCAACCTTTTAAAAACTTTGAATTGGTTGCAGATTATACAATTTCTTCAAGAAGATATGAGGATGCTACAAAAATAAACAATTCGCAAAGGGGTAATTTATTACGTTTACAAGCACAATTTAATTTTTAATCTAAACTAAGTGACTTTCGAGTCACTTTTTTTATTTCAAAATGTCTATTAAGTACAAAAGCAAATTTGGAGGAATTGGCTATTGCGGTAAGGTGTTGCTAAATGAGTTTCTGTCGTACGTTGGCCTGTAACCGTTAAATTATTTTATACTTGGGTTTTAACTATTCCTGTTTCTTCTGTTTTAGTTGCTGTAGTTTATTACTTTATAAATTTATTTTAATTAATAAATTCTTTTACAAATACTAACTAAAATATTTTTATTAGTTTTATTGTTCAATGTTAAGTTTTTACCAAAACCAAAAACTTAACATTGGGCAATTGTTTTATATTATAAATTTGTTAACATAAAATTTACATTGAATTTACATTTAATAAATATAAAAACAACCTCATAATGATAAATAAAAAAGAAAACACAGAAGACAATAACTTGGAAACGAATGAAAATTTGCAAGAATCAACTGCTATTGTTGTAGATTCTAAAGAAGAAGAAGTTTCTGAAAAACCAAAAGCACGAACAAGAGCAACTAGAACTTCAACAGTTAAAGCAACTCCAACTATAACAAGATCAAAAGTTGTTAAATCAGAAACAGTAACAGAAGCAAAAGCAGAAGAAGTTCTTGAAGAAACTGTCTCTGTAAATAGCGAAAACACTGAAATTATGAACGCATCAGAAAAAGAAAAGAAATCTAAAGCTAAAGAAATAGAGAAAAAAGAAATAGACAAAAAGAAAGCTAAAGCTAAGAAAGACAAGCAAAAAGAAAAAGACAAAGAGAAAAAGAAAAAGATAAAAGCAAAAAAGAAAGAGCAAGCAAAGAAAAAAGCTAAAGCTAAATCTAAAAAGAAAACCAAGTCAAAAAAATAATTATATTAAAAGAAGCCATCTCAATATTAAATTTGAGGCGGTTTTTAATTTAAAGGACACTAAATGTTAATTTGTTCTAATCATATTAAATTATTAATTAAAAAAATAACAAGCCATCTTTTTTAAAAGGTTACTTTTTTAATTTCAATAGGTATATAAAATACAAAAGCCAATCTGGAGCGATCGGCTATTGTGGTGAGGTGTAACTTCCTTTCGGAATCCTCGATACAAAGATAGACTTATATTTTAAGATAGTTTATAGTTTTTTGATAAACTTTTCTAAATTTGTATAAACTCTATATTTTTCAATTTATATTTGTTTAAATAAACTAAACTAAATTTTATGATTAAAAAATCAATCCAATTTGTTTTTTGTCTATTTCTTTTGACAAATACTTCGAGTTTTTCACAAAAGAAAGACAAAAAGAAAAACGAAACTCCTACGCCAACTGTCGCAGCTGATGCTAAAAAGCCAGAAGCCAAAAAAGAACCAAAGCCATATAAAAAAGTTATTGACTCAACAGCTGTAACTCAAAATGGTTTAATTGATGTACACAAAGTTGGTGAAAAATATTTATTTGAAGTTTCAGAGTCACTACTTGGTAAAGAAATTATGACCATTACTAGATATTCTAAAACACCTGCTGGTGGCGGAATATTTGGTGGAGAAGAGATTAATCGTCAGGTGGTTCGCTTTGAAAAAGGTATGAACAATACTATTATCTTACGTTCAATAACCTATGTAATTACGACACCCGATGAAGATAAACCTATCACAAAATCAGTAAAAAATTCGAGTGCTGATCCAATTATTGGAATTTATGATGTTTTAGCATACAAAAAGTCCGAATCTGGCAAAGAAAACCTATCAAGTGTAATCGATATGACTACTGCTTTTGATTCTGATACTCAAATTTTTTCATTAAATCCTATTAATAAACAATTATTAAGCATACAAGCATTTCAAAAAGATAAGTCGTTTATACAATTTGTAAAAAGCTTTCCTATAAATACTGAAATAAGAACAACAAAAACTTTTACCACAGTTGCTCCTCAAATTTCAAGAACTCCAACACCAAAAATAGGTACAGATTTTCCTGCCGCTTTAGACGCTGGTGTTGTTACAATGGAAATAAATACTTCCTTTATTTTACTTCCAGAAAATCCGATGCGCAAGCGAACTTTTGATAAAAGAGTGGGCTATTTTGCTAATGGATACGATGTTTTTGAAGAGGATTCACAAAAAGCTGACACCGACATTTTTGCTGTAAGATGGCGTTTAGAACCAAAAAATGAAGAAGATGCTCAAAAGCAAAAGCGAGGTGAATTAATTGAACCCAAAAAACCAATTGTTTATTATCTCGATCCTGCTACTCCAGATAAATGGAAACCTTTCATAAAACAAGGTATTGATGATTGGCAAGCTGCATTCGAATTTGCTGGCTGGAAAAATGCCATTCGTGGTGAATATTGGCCAGAAAATGATCCAACAATGAGTTTAGAAGATGCCCGTTTTTCTGTACTACGATATTTTGCTGCTGAAATTCAAAATGCTTACGGACCAAATGTTCACGATCCTAGAACAGGTGAAATTATGGAAAGTCATATTGGATGGTACCATAACATAATGAGTTTATTACGTGATTGGTATTTGATACAAACTGCTGCTGTCGATCCAAAAGCAAGAAACAAAAAGTTTGATGATAAATTAATGGGTGAGTTAATTAGATTTGTTGCCGCTCACGAAGTTGGTCATACACTCGGATTACGTCACAATATGGGAGCAAGTAATGCAACACCAGTTGAAATGTTGAGAAATCCTGAGTTTCAGAAGAAAAACGGACATACATCATCCATTATGGATTATGCTCGTTTCAATTACGTAGCACAGCCTGAAGATGGTGTTACCGATTTATTTCCAAGAATTGGTGATTATGACAAATGGGCTATAAAATGGGGTTATTCTTATTTTAGCGATGCAAAATCTGAAGATGATGAAAAAGCATTGTTAAATGAAATGACAAAAGATGCATACAAGAATCGTAGATTGTGGTTTGGAACTGAATCTAGTCCATTCGATCCGAGATATCAGACTGAAGATTTAGGTGATAATGCAATGAAAGCGTCTGAATATGGGATTAAAAATTTAAAAAGAATCTTACCTAATTTGCTTGAATGGAGCAAAGAAAAAGGTGAGGATTATTCTGAACTTAAAGGTTTGTACAACTCTTTGGTTGGTCAATTTCGTCGTTATATGGGTCATGTAACTAAAAATGTAGGCGGAATTTACGAGACTCCAAAAACTTATGATATGGTTGGAAATGAATATGAAGTTGTTCCATCAGCTATACAAAATGATGCGGTTGCTTTTTTAAATGAGCAAGTTTTTAAGACACCTTCTTGGTTACTGGATCAAAATATTTTAGCAAAAATTAATCCTGACAATGGTGTAGAACTTATGAAAGTAATACAAGATGGCACATTATCTAATTTATTATCAGCTGATCGAATGGCGCGTTTACTTGAAACTTCTTCCTTAAGTAAAGCAAATTATTCTGTAGATGAGTTATTGACTGATTTAAAACGAGGCATTTTTTCTGAACTAAAATCAAATTCTGAAATTGATATTTACAGAAGAAATTTACAAAAAGGTTTTGTATCTAAATTAATAGATGCCATTAGTTTAGATAGAAATGTAGTCGCAAATTTTAACGGAAAGAGAATAATTATTGCAGATACTGATGTGCCTTCAATTGCAAGAGGACATTTAATAGAACTAAGAACTCAATTAAAAGTAGCAAGTGCAACTACAACCGATAGAATAAGTAAATTTCATATTGCTGATTTGGTAGCTAGAATTGATAAAGCACTGAATCCGAATAGGTAGTTTTTTGTAATGATTATAAAATAAAATAGCCGATCACTATAGATCGGCTATTTTAGTTTTAATTTACGAAGAATCTGATGCTATAGCAAAGGTTGTATTATGAACATTGAACACTTATTCTTCTTTCTGTCCCATCATCATCAAGTAAGCTTTCAAAAACCCATCAATTTCGCCGTTCATTACGCCATCAACATCACTAGTTTCTTTTCCAGTGCGAACGTCTTTGACCAATTTATAAGGTTGCATTACGTAATTTCTAATTTGCGAACCCCATTCAATTTTCATTTTTCCAGCTTCAATATCAGCTCTTTGGGCTAATTGTTTTTTCAACTCAATTTCATATAATTGCGACTTCAACATTTGCATTGCACGATTTCTGTTATCATGTTGCGAACGCGTTTCCGAGCATTGAATTTGAATTCCTGTTGGCTTGTGAACTAATTGAACTTTAGTTTCCACTTTATTGACATTTTGTCCACCTGCGCCACTTGAACGTGCTGTTGTAATCTCAATATCTGCAGGATTGATTTCAATTTCTATAGTATCATCAACCAATGGATAAACATAAACAGATGCAAAAGAAGTATGACGTTTAGCATTACTATCGAAAGGAGAAATTCGTACTAATCGATGTACTCCATTTTCACCTTTCAAATAACCAAAAGCAAAATCACCTTCAATTTCTAAAGTCACTGTTTTTATTCCAGCAACATCACCTTCTTGAAAGTTTAACTCTTTTACTTTATACTTCTGTTTTTCAGCCCACATTAAATACATTCGCATTAACATGGAAGCCCAATCACAACTTTCAGTTCCGCCAGCTCCAGCAGTAATTTGTAACACAGCACTTAAGTTATCACCTTCATCAGAAAGCATATTCCTGAATTCGATATCTTCCAATAAATTATTGGTTAAATCATATTGTGTATCTAGTTCTTCTTCAGTGGCATCACCTTCTTTATAAAAGTCATAGGTCATTTGAAGTTCTTCAGCAAGCGAATTTGCTTTTTCAAAATCTTCCACCCATTTTTTCTTAGAACGCAGGTTTCTTACAATCAGTTCTGCTTCTTTGGCATTGTTCCAAAAGTCTGGCGCAAAGGTCTTTTCCTCTTCGTTGGTTATCTCGATAAGCTTGGCATCAATGTCAAAGATACCTCCTCAACGCACCAAGACGTTCTACAATACCTTTAATTTGTTCGGTATTTGTCATAAATAATGTAATTTTGTAATCGCAAATGTAATGCATCAGAAATTGATATGGAAATAAATTTAGTTAGTGACACTGTAACCAAACCTAGCAACGAAATGTTGCAGTTTATGTTTAACGCCAAAGTAGGTGATGATGTTTACAAGCAAGATCCAACAGTAAATGAATTAGAATCTGCTGTTGCTCAGTTATTTGGAATGGAAGCTGCTTTGTTTTTTCCGAGTGGAACTATGGCTAATCAAACGGCAATCAAACTACATACGCAACCTGGTGAACAAGTAATTTGCGATAAATATTCTCATATTTATCATTACGAAGGTGGTGGTGCTTCTTTTAACAGTGGTGTTTCTTGTTGTTTGGTTGATGGAAAACGTGGAATGATTACAGCCGATTTAGTAAAAAACGCAATAAATGATCCCGAATTTTATCACGCACCTTTAACTACTTTAGTAAGTATTGAAAACACAACTAACAAAGGTGGTGGCGCTTGTTATGATTTGACTGAATTGAGAAAAATAAAACAAGTTTGCACAGAGAATAATCTAAAATATCATTTAGATGGTGCTCGATTATGGAATGCTATGGTGGCTAAAAAACAACATCCAAAACAATTTGGTGAATTGTTTGATTCCATTTCGGTTTGTTTATCTAAAGGTTTAGGAGCACCAATTGGCTCCTTATTATTAGGAACCAAAGCCGATATGAAACGCGCACTTCGTATCAGAAAAATATTTGGTGGCGGAATGCGTCAATCTGGATATTTAGCCGCAGCCGGAATGTATGCTTTGCAACACAATATGCTTCGATTGGAAGATGACCATAGACGTGCTAAAGAATTAGGTGAATTATTAAGTAAACTTCCATGGGTCGAAAAAGTAGAACCAATTGAAACTAATATATTAATTTTTTCAGTAAGACCATCATTGGAAGATAAATGGGTTATTGAAAAATTAAAACAAAAAAACATCCACATAAGTTCTATGGGACAAGGAAAACTTCGTATTGTAACACATTTGGATTACAAAGAAGTAATGCATAGCTATGTTATGGAAGCACTAACAAAAATCCAATTTTAAAAATTCCAAATTCTAATTATTAATTTAAGATTGGAATTTTGAATTTACCTTTTGGAATTTATTTAAACATATCCATTCCAGGAATATTTGGCATTCCATCTTTAGCAACGGCACCCAATTCGGCTTCATTTACGTTAGTCGCTTTTTCAATGGCTTTATTTAATGTTAGAATCAGATAATCTTCAAGTTGTTCTTTGTCATGTAGCAAACTTTCATCGATTTCAACTGATTTTATTTTTCTATTGGCAGTTAGTGTTACTTTTAATAAGCCGTCATTGCTTTGTTCGTCCACAAAAACAGTGTCTAATCTTTTTTTAGTTTCTTCAATTTTTTGTTGGGTTTCTTTTAGTTTACCCATCATTCCCATGATATCTCCAAACATATTTTAAAGTATTTAGTTTCGCAAAATTAGTAATTTCATCAGAGCAAGTCAATATCATTTTATGTTAATATCAATGTCAATAACAATCTTAACCGTTAGCATTTATTAAAGACTAGTTTGCAATACATTTGCTTTGAATTTTAATACAATTATGAGTACAAAAATACAGCCACCAATCGCTAAAATCATTCCGCATGAACTTGAAAAACATGGTCATGTTAGAATAGATAATTATTATTGGTTAAACGATAGAGAAAACCCAGAAGTTATTGATTATTTGAATAAAGAAAATGACTATTATAATCAATCAACAGCACATACTAAAGATTTTCAAAAGGATTTATTTGAAGAAATGAAAGCAAGAATTAAGGAAGATGATTCGTCGGTTCCTTATTTTTATAATGGTTATTATTACATTACTAGATTTGAAAAAGGTAAGGATTACCCAATTCATTCTCGAAAAAAAGGTTCGTTAGATGCCAAAGAAGAAATCATGTTTGATTGCAACGAAATGGCAAAAGGACATTCGTATTTCAACTTAAACGGTATTAGTATAAGTGAAGATAATCAATGGGTTTCTTTTGGACTTGATACCGTTTCAAGACGTCAATATACCATTCAAATTAAGAATTTAGAAACTAACGAAATTCTGCCTCTAAAAATTGATAACACTACTGGTGGCGCAACTTGGGCAAGTGATAATAAAACTTTGTTTTACTCAAGAAAAGATGAAGTTACACTTCGTCCTGATAGAATTTACAAACATAAATTAGGTTCAAATCCATCAGAAGATGTTGTAGTTTATTTCGAAAAAGATGATACTTTCAATGTTTCTATTTACAAATCAAAATCAAAAAAGTATTTGATTATTTCTTCTGAAAGTACTTTAACTTCTGAATTTCAGATTCTTTTATCGGCAACACCTGATGAGCAATTTAAAGTTTTTCAAAAACGTACTCGTGAGTTAGAATATTCTATTTCACATTATGAAGATAGTTTTTATATCGTTACCAATAAAGATGATGCTACTAATTTTAAAGTGATGAAAACTCCTGAAGATAAAACTTCAATGGAAAATTGGGTGGATTTAATTCCGCATAGAGAAGAGGTTTTATTGGAAGGCATTGATATTTTTAAAGATTATCTGGTGGTTTCTGAACGTTTTGATGGGTTGAATAAAATCCGAATTATGCCTTGGATTGGAGAAGGAGAATACTATTTGCCTTTTGATCTAGAAACTTACACTGCATACACCACAACTAATATTGATTTTGATACTGAAATCCTTCGTTACGGTTATCAATCTATGGCAATTCCTTCGTCTGTGATTGATTTTAATATGCGTACCAAAGAAAAAACTGTCTTGAAAGAGCAAGAAGTTTTGGGAGGGAAATTTGATAAAAACAATTATATCGAAGAACGTATTTGGGCAACTGCTCAAGACGGAACCAAAATTCCAATGTCGATGGTTTATAGAAAAGGAGTGGAGTTGAATGGCAAAAATCCGTTTCTTTTGTATGCTTATGGTTCGTATGGAATGACTATGGAACCTTATTTTTCAACTACTCGTCTAAGTTTATTGGATAGAGGATTTATTTACGCCATTGCTCATATTCGTGGTGGTGAAGACATGGGAAGAATGTGGTATGAAGACGGAAAATTATTAAAAAAGAAAAATACTTTTACTGATTTTATTGATTGTTCCAAACATGTAATTGCTGAAAAATATACTTCAGAGGAGCATTTATATGCTGAAGGTGGTTCTGCTGGAGGATTATTAATGGGAGCAATTATCAATATGAATCCCGAATTATATAATGGTGTGATTGCTCAAGTACCATTTGTTGATGTTGTGACAACTATGCTTGATGATACTATTCCATTAACAACAGGAGAATATGACGAATGGGGTAATCCAAATGTTAAAAAATATTATGATTATATGTTATCTTATTCGCCTTACGATAATGTAAAAGAGCAAGATTATCCAAATTTATATATTTCTACTGGATTGCATGATTCTCAGGTACAATATTGGGAACCAGCTAAATGGGTAGCTAAATTAAGAGTATTAAAAACCAATTCTAAGCAATTATTTATGGATACAAATATGGATGCAGGACATGGTGGCGCGTCTGGAAGATTTGAATCTCTTAAAGAAGTTGCCAAAGAATTCAGTTTTTTGTTAGATTTAGAAAAAATTAAAAATTAATTTATTAAATTTGCAAGGTTTTGTGGCAAGCTAATTTTTAAAATTTTGCCCCGACACTAATTTTTTATTTATGAAAGAAGAAATAAAAGCCTATAATAATGTTTTGGAATTAATAGGAAATACACCTCTTATTAAGCTGAACAAAGTAACCGACAATTTAGAAGGAAATTTCTATGCTAAGGTTGAAGCCTTCAATCCAGGACATTCTTCAAAAGACAGAATTGCATTATATATTATCGAAGAAGCCGAGAGAAAAGGAATTTTGACTCCAGGCGATACAATTATTGAAACTACCTCAGGTAATACAGGTTTTAGTATTGCGATGGTAAGTATTATTAAAGGATACAACTGTATTTTAGCAGTAAGTTCAAAATCCTCTAAAGATAAAATCGACATGCTTCGTAGTTTAGGAGCAAAAGTTTATGTTTGTCCTGCACATGTTTCTGCTGATGATGAGCGTTCTTATTACAATGTTGCAAAACGTTTGCACGAAGAAACTAAAGGTTCTGTTTATATTAATCAATATTTTAATCAATTGAATATTGATGCACATTATATGACTACAGGTCCAGAAATTTGGGAACAAACTTCAGGAAAAATTACACATCTTGTAGCTTGTAGTGGAACAGGAGGAACTATTTCAGGTATTGCAAAATTTTTAAAAGAGAAAAATCCAAACGTTAGAATTTTAGGAGTTGATGCTTTTGGTTCGGTTTTGAAAAAATATCATGAAACTAAAGAATTTGATAACGATGAGATTTATCCATACAGAATTGAAGGTTTAGGAAAAAATTTAATTCCAACCGCTACCGATTTTGAATCTATTGATAAATTCATGAAAGTTACTGATGAAGAAAGTGCTCACACTACAAGAGAAATAGCTAAAACAGAAGGTTTATTTGTAGGATATACTTCAGGTGCAGCTTTACAAGCTGTAAAACAATTTGCTGAAGAAGGTGAATTTACTTCTGAAAGTAATGTAGTTGTAATTTTTCCAGACCATGGTTCAAGATACATGAGTAAAGTATTTAGTGACGATTGGATGAATGAACAAGGTTTTTTTGACAGCATCAATGCAGAAGAAGTTCAAAAAATAGAATTTATTAAGTAATATATTTTACTTTTTATATATAAAAAAAGCTCCAACATTATGTTGGAGCTTTTTTATTTTGAATTATTTCTTTCTAATAATATCTTCTAAAACGGCTTTTGAAGGATAGTTAATCACTCTCAAAGTTATAGTATCATTTTTTAAGGTTTTACCTTCAATAATGTATAATTTACCTTTTTGATATACTGCATTACTTTTATCAAAATCTACATCACCATAGGTCAAAGTATTTTTTATATCAATAGTATCAATCCAATCTTCTGAAAGTTTTCTTGATGCTTCAATACTATAATTGAAAGGTTTGTTTCTTAAATCATTTAATACACGTGCATTAGGAAAATAATTACAACGCGTATCTTTACCAGATAAAACAAGGGCTACAACAAACGCACCCATAACCAAACCCACAAGATAATAAGCTAATCTTTGATAAAATTTCATCGTTAATTTTTTTGCAAATGTAAACTAAACAAAATTATTTTGGAAGGAATACTAATTTAAAAAACTATTAAATTTATATCACTATCAGGAAGATTGAACCAATCTCCAATCGCTTTGTTTGTTAAAATGCCATGATATAAATAAATTCCGTTTTTCAGTCCTTTATTACATCTTATAGCGCTTTCAATTCCACCATCTTCAGATATTTGAAGGAGATAAGGAGTAATAATGTTACTAATAGAAAGTGAAGCTGTTTTAGAATATCTTGACGGAATATTAGGAACACAATAGTGGATAACATTACTTTTAATAAAGGTTGGTTTTTCATGAGTAGTGATTTCTGAAGTTTCAAAACAACCTCCAGTATCAATACTTACATCAACAATTACAGCGCCTTTTTTCATGTGTTCAACCATTGTTTCTGTGACAACCACTGGACAACGATCTTTTCCACGCATTGCACCAATAGCAACATCACAACGACGTAATGCTTTCAATAATGATTTTGGTTGAATTGTAGATGTAAAAACTCGATGATTCAAATTATTTTGAAGTCTTCTTAGTTTAGTGATTGAATTATCAAATACTTTTACACTTGCCCCAAGTCCAATCGCTGTTTTTGCCGCAAATTCACCAACCGTTCCAGCACCAAGTATAACAACATCAGTAGGAGGAACGCCTGTTATATTTCCAAATAGTAAACCTTTTCCAAATTGATTGTTTATCATTAATTCAGCTGCGATAAGAACCGATGCAGTTCCTGCAATTTCACTCAATGATTTCACAGCAGGATAGGAGCCGTCTTCATCTTTTATGTATTCAAATGCTAATGCAGTAATTTTCTTTTTGGTAAGTGCTTCAAAATATTCTTTCTTTCTGGTTTTTAATTGAATGGCTGAAATGATTAAAGAATTGGGATTCATCAATTCAATTTCTGCCATAGTTGGCGGCTCAACTTTTAAAAGCATTGGGCAAGAAAGCACCTTTTTAGTATCATTTGTTATTTCAGCGCCAGCATCACTATATTCTTTATCAGTGTAGCTTGAGCTTTCACCTGCGCCAGCTTCCATCATTACACGATGTCCGTGAGATGTTAAAGAGTTCACTGCATCAGGAGTTAAGCAAATGCGTCGCTCTTGATAACTTGTCTCTTTTGGAATACCAATAAACAATTCGCTTTTGTGACGAGCAATTTCTAATTTTTCTTCTTGAGGAAGAAGTTGTTGTTTTGTAAAAGGTGTAAGTGACATAGTTACAAATGAATTATGGCACAAGTTACAAAAAATTAAATAGTAATTACAATAGCAATTTCAATTTTGCTATCTGTTCTATGTTAAAGTTAAATGTCTTCTTCCGTCTGGAAGCGTCACAATTTTGATTTTAGAATGTTCCTCAGGAATTAAATTTGGAATATTTTCTGCCCATTCGATGAAACACCAATTTCCAGAATAAAGATATTCATCAATACCCATATCTAATGCTTCAGTTTCATTTTTCAATCGATAAACATCAAAATGATAAATATATTGATTATTAGATATTTGATATTCATTAACTAAAGAAAAGGTTGGACTACTTGTTGCATCGTTTACACCTAAATTTTTAGCTAAAGATTTTATTAAAGTTGTCTTTCCAACGCCCATTAATCCATTAAAAAGAATAACTTTTTTGGGATTTTCTGAAATGATTTTTTGTGCAACTGTATCAATTTCATCTAATGTAAAAATTATTTCCATAATTGTCGTGTTTTATTAATCAGTATTCAGTGTTTTTGCAAACATAACACTGAATACTGCCAACTATTTTATCTAGGATTGAAAACTAAAAAAGGAACAATAACTTCTTCTAGAGAAATTCCACCATGTTGATAGGTGTTTCTGTAGTAACTCACATAATGATTATAATTGTTTACATAAGCCAAAAAGTTATCATTCTTTGCAAAAATATAAGAACTACTCATATTTATTGCTGGTAAACCAATTTTTTTTGGGTCTTTAATAGCATAAACATCCTTATCTTCATAAGTTAAACTTCGTCCTGTTTTGTATCTTAAGTTTAAACTTGTATTCTTATCACCAATCACTTTAGATGGATTTTTCACATTTATAGTTCCGTGGTCGGTTGTGATTATTAATTTAAATCCAAGTTTTTGACCTTGTTGAATTATATCTAACAATGGCGAATTTTTAAACCAGCTCAATGTCAATGAACGGTAGGCTTTATCATCTGATGCCAATTCCTTTACAACATCCATTTCTGTTTTAGCATGAGAAAGCATGTCAACAAAATTATATACAACAGTGACTAAATTATTGTCTTTCAATGCTCTAAAATTATCAGCTAATTTTTTTCCACCAGCTAAATTTGTGATTTTGAAATAATCTTGTTTTATATTTAATCCCAAGCGTTTTAAATGTGCTGTTAAAAATTCAGCTTCAAATAAGTTTTTTCCACCTTCTTCAACATCATTCTTCCAGTATTGAGGAAATTGTTTTTCCATTTCTAAAGGAGTTAATCCCGAGAATATGGCATTTCGAGCATATTGTGTAGCTGTTGGAAGTATAGCAAAATAAGGCGTTTCCTTCTCTAATTTGTAATAATTATTAATGGTACTTTCCATAGCTTTCCATTGATCATAACGTAAATTGTCAATTACAATAAAAAGTACTGGTTTAGCTTTGCTCAGTTCGGCTCCGCCTCGGGTGTCTTTTTTTACTAATTCGGGAACAACTAATTCTCTAAATAGAGTATGAGATTGAATAGGTTTATCTGCTTTAGGACTGAACCAATCTTCGTAATTTCTTTCAATAAACTTTCCAAATTGTGAATTGGCTTCTACTTTTTGTGATTCTAAAATTGTAATTAAATTAGAATCTTCAATATTTTCTAATTCTAATTCCCAAAAGATTAACTTTTTGTATAACTCAATCCAATCTTCATAGGAATTCACCATAGAAAGTTCTAAAGCAATTTTTCTAAATTCCTTTTGATAATCTAAAGTTGTTTTTTCAGAAATCAATCTAGAATGGTCTAAATTCTTTTTCAAACTCAATAAAATCTGATTTGGATTTACTGGTTTGATAAGGTAATCGGCAATTTTAGAGCCAATTGCTTCTTCCATGATATATTCTTCTTCACTTTTTGTAATCATTATTACTGGCGTTGAAGATTTTTTCTCTTTAATTTCAGATAGCGTTTCCAATCCGCTCATTCCAGGCATATTTTCGTCTAGGAATACTACATCAAAATTGTTTTCAGCAAAAATATCTACAGCGTCACGACCATTATTACAAGTAGTTACTTCATAATTTTTCTTCTCTAAAAAAAGGATGTGTGGTTTTAACAAATCAATCTCATCATCCACCCAAAGTATTTTGATTTTATCCATAATGGTATTTAATTTGGTGCAATTTACTATTTATAGAACGAACGATGTATTAAAATTATTGTAAAAAAAATAGTAATAAATAGCAATAAGTATATTGAAAGATAAAAATGATTAAATTTGAATTTTAAAATATTATTTATGAAATTATTGCAACGTTTATCACTTATAACTTTAGCTTCAATAACTATAGTAAGTTGTGAAAAAAAAGAAACCGCTTTTGTTGATCCTTTATTAACTAATAGAGATACAACAATCAATCCATCTGATGATTTTTTTAATTATGCTAATGGAGGTTGGTTTAAAAAACATCCTATTCCTTCTTCTGAGAGAAGTAATGGTATTTTTAGAATGATTCAAGACACCATCAACAATCAAATAAAATCTATTTGTGAAACTTCGGCTGAAGCTGGTGCTGAAAAAGGTAGTAACAAACAAAAAATTGGCGATTTTTATGCTTCTGGAATGGATTCTACAACCATCAATAAACTAGGAATAAATCCTTTAAAAGACGAATTTTCTAAAATTGATGCCATTAAAGATGTTTCAAGTTTGCTTAAAGAAATAGGTCATTTGCATACTATTGGTTCTGGAGCTGGTTTCGGGTTTTATGTAGGACAAGATGATAAAAATAGTGCTAAAAATGCCTTGTTTTTATATCAAGGAGGCTTAGGGTTAGGACAGAGAGATTACTATTTCAATACTGATGAAGAAACTGTTACTATTCGAACAGAATATGTTAAACATGTTCAAAAGATGATGGAGTTGATAGGAGTTAAACAAGATTTAGCTACAAAAAATGCGGCTTCAATCATGAAATTGGAAACCGATTTAGCGAAAGCTTCAAGAAAATTAGAAGCTTTACGAGATCCAATTAAGAACTATAACAAAATGAGTATTGCCCAATTGAATGGAATTACTCCTAATATTGATTGGAATGTAACTCTTAAAGATTTCGGAATTGCTAAAGCAGACACTGTAATAGTTGGACAGCCAGAATTTTATAAAGCATTAAATGGAATGCTAAAATCTTATCCAATTGAAGATTGGAAAACGTATTTAAAATGGGATTTAGTTAATACGTACGCTTCCTATTTGAATAAAGAAGTTGAGGATCAAAATTTCAAATTTTATTCTACTGTGATGAGCGGTGTTAAAGTTCAAAAACCAAGATGGAAGCGTATTGTAGAGCAAACAGATGGTTCTTTAGGAGAATTAATCGGTCAAGTTTATGTTGATGAATATTTACCAAAAGGAACTAAAGAAAAACTTCTTGAAATTGGAAATAACATTCGTGATGTTTATGCAGTTCGTATCAAAAATCTTGATTGGATGAGTGAACCAACTAAGAAAAAAGCTTTAGATAAATTGAGCAAAATTGTAATGAAAGTCGGTTATCCTGATAAATGGAAAGATTTAAGCTCTGTAACCATTGACAGAAATAATTATTTGAAAAATGTGATGGCAGTCAACAAATGGTCTTACAATTATATGACAAATAAATATGGTAAACCAGTTGACAGAACGGAATGGGGAATGTACCCACAAACTTACAATGCCTATTACAATCCAAGTAATAATGAAATTTGTGTTCCGGCTTGTAATATCATTGTTCCAGGATTTGAAGGAAGAATGCCTGATGATGCTATTTTATATGGAATTATTGGTGGTTCTACATTTGGTCACGAAATCACACATGGTTTTGATGATCAAGGAAGTCAGTATGATGATAAAGGAAATCTAAACAATTGGTGGACGGCTGAAGATTTGAAGAAGTTCAAACAAAAAACATCATTAATTGTTGCTCAGTATAGCAAATTTAAAGTAGGTGATAAGAATGTGAATGGGGACGCTACACAAGGAGAGAACATTGCTGATTTAGGTGGAGTAGTTATGGGATATGAAGCATTCAAAAAAACAAAGCAATTTAAAACCAACGAAAAAATTAGTGGATTAACACCAGACCAAAGATATTTTCTAGCTTACGGTTATGCTTGGATGGTTAATGGAACCAAAGAATATTTATCGCAGCAGGTAATGACCGATGTGCATTCGCCAGCAAAATATAGAATTAATGGTCCGTTAGCAAATATTCCAGAGTTTCACAAAGCATTCAATATAAAACCAGGAAGTGCTATGTATCAACCTGATTCGTTGAGAGTTGTGATTTGGTAATATTTAAAAATATAGGGTTAAAGAAGAGGCACAATTATTGTGTCTTTTTTTATTAAAAAATCTAAATGAAATTTGTTGTATCATTAGTATTAATTTTTCTTTTTTCATGTTCTAAGTCAGAAAAAATTGCAGCCAATAAAGTTGTTGGCATTCAAATTTATGATGGATTTCCGAAAGAAAAAGCTATAGTTTTAGCTCAAGAAGTTACAAAGTTTTATAAAATTAAAACGTTTATATTGCCAGAGATTGAATTGCCAAAGCAAGCTTTTGTAAATATAAAATCACCAAGATATAGAGCAGATAGTATAATTACGATTCAGAAAAGAACTATAAATGATAGTTTAGATTTTGTTTTGGGATTAACTCATAAAGATATTTCTATCACAAAGCATGATATAAAAGGAAATATCAAAGAACCTAAGTGGAAATATAATGACTTTGGAGTAATGGGATTAGCTTATTGTCCTGGAAAGAGCAGCATTGTTTCTTCATTTCGATTAAAACACAAGGATAAATCTCTTGAATTTTCTAGACTTAAAAAAGTAGTAATTCACGAGTTTGGACACAATTTAGGATTACCTCATTGTCCTAATAAAAATTGTGTTATGACTAGTGCTGCAGAAAAAATTAGCACAATTGATAATGAAAAAATGGAGTTGTGTCAGAAGTGTAAAATACAATTGAAAATCTAATCAATTCTGACTTATGTTTATAAATAATTTAAATAGATTAAAATATTTAGAATAAATAGTGAAAAAATGTATCTTAGCTTTTTAAATTTTTTTTATGAAATCGCCATTAACAACAAGTTTGTTGCAAACAAACACCTATAGATAAAAGGCGATACTATATATGACCTCTAACAAATCAAATTTTACATATATGAAAAAATATATTATTGCTTTAAGTCTTGTTTTATTATTTCCCTCTTGTAAAAAAGAAGAACGTGTTAAAACGGATTCCGATTTTGAAACTTACAAAAAAACCTTTGTAGACAATTTGTGGAAATTAAATCCAGGTTGGGCTTCCAATGTAGGTTTTCATAAATATGATAGCGTTTTGCTTGTGCCAAATGCCGATTATTCCAAAAAATTAGTAGATTTTGCTAAAGCCAATTTAGATTCATTAAAAAACTATTCGATAGACAATTTATCCGATAATAATAAAACGGATTTCTACATGATTAAGAATTATGCAGAAGGTTCTCTTTTTTCTATTAACGAATTAAAATCAGATACTTGGAATCCTTCTGATTATAATGTTTGTGGTTCTTTCGCCGAAATTTTAAATGGAAGTTACGACTCTTTAGAAACTCGATTGAAGAATTTCGGAACTAAAATGAACAACATACCAGCGTATTATGAAGCCGCAAAAACGAATATCAAAAATCCAACAATTGAACATACACAATTAGCTATCGACCAGAATTTGGGTGGTATTTCAGTATTTGAATCCGATTTAAAAACTGCTTTGGACAAAAGTAAATTATCTGCAACAGAGAAAACTACTATTTTAAACAAAGCTCAAAAATCTGTTGAAGCCATTAAGAGCTATGTAACTTGGTTGCAAAAACTGGAAAACAAATCGCCGAGATCATTCCGATTAGGAAAAGAACTATATGCTAAGAAATTTGATTTTGATATTCAGTCAAGTTATTCTGCTGATGAAATTTATCAGAAGGCAATTAATCACAAGAAAGATTTGCATGAAAAAATGTATGTTTTAGCCGTTAAATTGTGGTCAAAATATCTCGGTTCAGCTCCGAAGCCAACTGATAAATTGCAAGTTATTCGTCAAGTTATTGATAAAATATCATTGCAACATACTACTCCAGAAAAATTTCAATCGGAAATAGAAAAACAAATCCCAGAACTTACGGCTTATGTAAAAGCTAAAAACTTACTTTATATTGATCCTTCAAAACCTCTAGTAGTTAGAAAAGAACCTGATTATATGGCTGGAGTTGCTGGTGCATCGATTTCTTCGCCTGGACCATATGATAAAAATGCTAATACATATTACAATGTTGGTAGTATGTCAGGTTGGGAAGCCGAACGTTCTGAAAGTTATTTGAGAGAATACAACGATTATATTTTACAAATTTTGAACATTCACGAAGCGGTTCCTGGTCATTACACCCAATTGGTTTACAGTAATCAATCTCCAAGTATTATCAAATCTATTTTAGGAAACGGAGCAATGGTTGAAGGTTGGGCTGTTTATACCGAACGAATGATGTTGGAAAGTGGTTACAAAAACTCCGACGAAATGTGGTTAATGTATTACAAGTGGAATTTGAGAACAACTTGTAATACTATTTTAGATTATAGTGTTCACATCAAAAATATGTCGAAAGAAGAAGCGATTAGTTTATTAACCAATGAAGCCTTTCAACAACAAGCTGAAGCCGATGGTAAATGGAAACGCGCTACTTTGTCGCAAGTGCAATTGTGTTCTTATTTTGCAGGTTACACGGAGATTTATGACTTTAGAGAAACGTTAAAAAAGAATGAAGGCGACCAATTTGATTTAAAGAAATTTCACGAAAAATTCTTAAGTTATGGCAGCGCACCAGTAAAATATATAAAAGAATTGATGCTGGATAAATAGTAATAAAGTGGCACAAAAAAAGGAGTTCAAACTATTTTTGAACTCCTTTTTGATTATAAAATTTTCTTTACTAACCAATCCACAACTATAAAAACAATTACAGTTCCAAAGCAACCAAATTTTGTTTTCTTGGCTGCAAAAAATGCTGCGATGAATGCAATTAAGTTTTTCATATTTCTTTAATTAGTAATTATACCATCTATTTTTTGAGCTAATTGATGATCTAAAT